>DASZOW010000378.1:0-4081 GCA_035550615.1 Puia sp. | reverse complement strand
ACGGGAGCGGCGTAATAGGGCGGGAAGATCTTTTTATCATCATCGAGCACCACCAGGTCATAGGCTTTGAGCCGGCCATCGGTGCTATAGCCGCTGATCACATCCAGCTTACGGTTATAGATCGCCTTATACATGACCGCATCGCTGATGACGACGGTGCGGATCTTGAGCCCGTAGATCTTTCTGAGGCCGATGTCGCCGTCCATGCGGCCCATGAATTCGGGTGTAAACCCGGCCAGCAGACGCGAGCCATAACCGATCGGCAGGACATAGAAGGAAGAGAAGATCAGCAACGCCACAGGCAGGACTCCAAGGGCTATGCGGCGTCCCCGGCCGCCGGTGCGCTGAACCAGCGAAAGCAGGAAGTCCAGGATGATCGCCAGCAATGCCGCGGGGATCGCCCCGGCCAGGATCATATTGGTATTGTTGAGGGCGATGCCGCCGAAGATGAATTCGCCGAGCCCCCCCGCCGCGATATAGGCGGCCAGGGTGCCTACGCCTACGTTGATGACAGTTGCCGTCCGGATGCCGGCCATGATCACGGGAAAGGCGAGTACCAGCTCCACCCGGAACAACCGTTGAAAAGTCGTCATCCCCATCGCGAGCGCGGCCTCTTTGACGCCGGGGTCTACGCCATTGATCCCTTCGTACGTATTGCGGATCACGGGTAACAGGGCGTAGAGGAACAGGGCGGTGATAGCGGGGATGGGCCCGATACCCAGCAGCGGGATCATGAAACCCAGCAGGGCGATGCTGGGAATGGTCTGCAGGACGCCGGCGATGCCCAGGAAGAGGCCGGCCAGCTTCCTATTGCGGGTAATATAGATCCCCAACGGCAGACCGATGAGTACCGCCAGCAGCAGCGAGATAAACGTCAGCCCGATGTGTTGCATCGTCTGCTGCAGCAGCTTGCCGGATTGCTGATGCATGAACTGCCAGAGGCTTTCGTGTTGGTCCATCAGCTTTCTTTGGTCTTGAAGTGATCGAATGCGCGGATCAATGCAGGATAGTCGCCGGCCGGGATCCGCTGCGCTTCCAGCTGAAACCGCTGTTCCTGCAGGAACTGACGGACATATTCGCCGGCGGGTTTGTACAGCAGTTCATCGGGTGTCCCTTGCTGTATGATCCGGCCTTTATCCATCAGCAGAATGCGGTCCGCCAGTTCAAAGGCCTCTGGGATATCATGTGTCACCAGGATGATCGTCTTGGACCGAAGCTCGTCGAGTTGCATGAAATCTTTTCTGACGTGGAACCGGGTGATCGGATCGAGCGCGCCAAAAGGTTCGTCCATCAGCAGGACGGGAGGATCTGCGGCCAGGGCGCGGGCAATGCCGACGCGTTGTTGCTGACCGCCGCTGAGTTCCTGCGGATAGGAGGATTGGTATTGTTCCGGCTTTAATTGCAGTTTTTCCATGAGCGTGGCTATGCGTCCTGCGATGCGGTCGTTCTTCCAACCGAGCAGCCGGGGAACGGTGGCGATATTTTCCGCGATCGTATAATGTGGGAATAATCCGATGTTCTGAAAGACGTAGCCGATCTTGCGACGCAGGTCTTCCGGTCGTTGGTCCAGGATGCGGCGTCCGCCGATGAGGATCTCGCCCGAGTCAGGTTCCAGCAGCCGGTTGATCATCTTGAGAAGCGTTGTCTTGCCGCAACCGCTCGTCCCCAGGAAAACGACCGTTTCGCCTTCCTTAACGGTAAAGGAGACATGGTCTACGGCTGTATGGGCGCCGAAAGTTTTGGTGATATCTTTGACTTCGATCATTGCTTGTCAATCCCGGCAAACAGGTTATTCAACGACTCTGCGAAGGTCGGGTGGGCATACATGGTATCGCGCAGCACGTCATAGGTGATCCGGCCCATCATCGCCATCTGCAGGAGCGACATCAGCTCCCCGCCTGCGCTAGACAGCATGGCCGCGCCGAGGATGGCGCCGTTATCGGCGTCTACGATGGCTTTCAGCAATCCGCGCTCTTCGCTGTTCTCCCAGGCCCGGGCAATCTTCGATACGGGCATCGTCGCCACTTTTATATTCATCCCCCTGGCTCTTGCCTCGTTCTCGGTAAGCCCTACCCTGCCCAGTTCCGGATCGGTGAACAAACAGTATAGCGTCGGTCTTGCGGCGATGCTTAGCCCGGCATTTTCAAAAAGGTTCTTATAGACGATCTGCTGATCGTTGTAGGAGACGTGGGTAAATTGCGGACCTCCTTTGACATCGCCGAGCGCATAGATGCCGGCCACGTTGGTTTCGAGTCTTTCGTTGACCTTGATGAACCCATGTTCGTCGACGGCGATGCCGCATGCCGCAGGATTCAGCGTCGCTGTTTCAGGAAGACGTCCGGTGGCCAGGAGGACGTGCGAAGCCGTGATCGTTTGGTGGGTGCTGGTGATAGCGGCTGTTTCGGAGTCGCGGGCGAGCGACACGGGAGCGGTGAGATCGAGCTCGAGGGTGATTCCCGGCGTGATCTTGCTGACCGTGACGCCGGTGAAGATGCGGATGCCATCCTCTTCGAGCATCTTTTTTATCGCGGTGGCAACATCTTCGTCCTCTTTGGCAAGAAAGCGCGGGTTGTGTTCGAGGATCGTGACCTCGCTGCCAAGCCGGCGATACAATTGACCGAACTCCAGCGCGATATAGCTGCCGCCGATGATCGTCAGATGAGGCGGGATCACCATGAGATCGAGGATCGTATCGGATGTCAGATAATTTATGGATGCCAGGCCGGGGATCTGCGGGATCACAGGCCGGATGCCCGTGTTGATGAAAATATGTTCGGCCGTCATCGTGCCGCTGGTTCCGTCGTCCCGGTTCAGGGTGATCTCTTTATGGCCGGTGAACATGGCGGTGCCGAAATGTACATCCAGGTTAGCTGTTTCCAGCAGGCTTTTGGCGGAAGACTCGCGCGCGGGGACCACATGAGCATTCTTCCGGCGGATCACGGCCTCGATGTCGACCGACCAGCCGGTGGTGTTTATGCCGAAGTCTGCGCTCCGCTTTACGAGATAGGCCACGCGGCCGGAAGCGATGAGTGTTTTTGTAGGCGTACAACCCACATTTACGCATGTCCCGCCGATCCATTTCTTCTCTATGAGGGCTGTTTTCCAGCCGGCGTCGGCCAGCTTTTTCGCCAGTGGATTGGCCGCTTGCCCGGAGCCGATAATGATAGCGTCGTATTTAACCATGGCTAAAGATTCTGCCCGATAGCTCGAAGTTAAGCAATTATCATACCACCGGCTGTGATGATTTTGTGAGATTTTTGGCATGCCGGTGAGAACGTTTCTTCTTG
Source organism: Puia sp. (assembly GCA_035550615.1). GTDB lineage: Bacteria > Bacteroidota > Bacteroidia > Chitinophagales > Chitinophagaceae > Puia. Next base: position 794 of record DASZOW010000378.1, on the reverse strand, counting down.
TTCCACCAGACCAGGAATCCCGTGACAGGCAGGCTTGCGCAGATGAAGCTGACGATAAAAGCTATGATCTTCCCCGTTAGACCACCGATAGCGCCGACATGAATGTCATAGTTCATTTCGATCAGCCGTTGGCCCAGCGTCTTTTTGGCGTTTTCCTGGTGCGAAAGCAGCCGGCCGGTGTAGCGATCGAGCTGAAGAACGTCATAGCCATAATACGTGTCGCTTCCAGAATAGCCCGTGGCGATGATGGGCGCCTCCGCGCCGATGGCCGGGCTGAACGCGATGCGCGGTGATCGCGTAAAAGTGTCTTCCGCCAGGACGAAGGCTTTGTCCATCGCGGTGGCCGTGTCTGCCAGCCGCACCTGAACCGGGGGCCTGGATCGAGAGTAGACCGCCGGCGCCGGTGTAGCAGATCCCGTGGTGACCAGATAGATAAACGCAGTGAACCAGCGGAAACAGAAGACCAGTCCCGTTAAGCCGAGGATCAGCGCGGGAATGAGGGTATAGAATCCGGGGACGTTATGCAGGTCATAGTTCACGCGACGAAATGAGGCTTTCCATTTTATTTTAAAGCTTCTGTCCTTGTATGCCTTTGTCCACCTTCCTGGCCACCAGAGAACCAGACCCGTGATCAGCAGCACGACGAAGATCAGTGTACCCCAGGCTACGATCGGCTGCCCGTACGGCGTATTCAGCAGCAGGCTCCAATGGATATATTTGACGACATTGAAAAAATCGTATTTATAGTCTCGCGCGCCCGTGATCTCGCCGGTATAGGGATCGACGAATACCGA
>DASZOW010000377.1:0-20099 GCA_035550615.1 Puia sp. | reverse complement strand
AAGGAAATTTTCAACGCAAGATGCCTGCTGGTGTTAGGCGACAGTATTACAACGGATCATATTTCCCCTGCGGGTCAGTTTAATCAATTTTCGTCGGCAGGCGAATATTTAATGAGCAGGGGAGTGAAAAATGAGCACTTTAATTCGTATGGTTCGAGAAGGGGGAACGATGAAGTAATGGTACGCGGTACTTTTGCCAACGTGCGTATCAAAAATAGGCTGGTACAAAAGGAAGGTGGCTATACAATGTTTTTACCTACGTGCGAGGAAATGTCCGTGTATGATGCTTCAGTGAGATATAAGATGGACCAAACGCCCTTGATTATTTTGGCAGGAAAAGAATATGGTAGCGGTTCGTCTAGAGATTGGGCCGCAAAAGGTACATTCCTGCTGGGGGTTAAAGCAATACTCGCGGAAAGTTATGAACGCATACACCGGAGCAATTTGGTGGGGATGGGCGTCTTACCCCTTCAATATGCGAATGGTGATAGCGCTGAAAAATTAGGACTAACCGGAAAAGAGATATTTTCCATCGCAGGTATTGTCAACGATATGAAGCCCTTAAAGCAAGTGCAGATCGTTGCTAAAGAGGAGACGGGAAGAGAAATCAAATTCAAGGCGATAGCCCGGTTAGATTCAAAAATCGAAATCGAGTATTATCGGCATGGGGGGATATTGCAATATGTATTGAGGCAATTCCTGGAGAAAGGCAATTAATGATTTTATAAATAATTCTAAACTATCAGTCATGAACAGTAGTCAACTTTACCCGGAGGCCACCAGGGAGATCTCGGAAAAAAGGGCCGCTCTTGCTCCGGAAATTGCGGAGGCATTCAGAAATTTTAGCAAGGCGGTGTTCAAGGAGGGGGCATTGCCGGAAAAAACGAAGCAACTTATCGCTGTGGCAGTTGCCCATGTCACCCAATGTCCTTACTGCATACATGGACATGTTGCGCAGGCTATGCGAAAAGGAGCAAGCCAGCAAGAGATCATGGAAGCTATTTGGGTTGCGGCTGAAATGCGCGCCGGCGGCTCTTATGCGCATGCGGCATTGGCCATCGATGAGATGGAATCGAAGGAAAAATCGATGTAGAGCCGAACCCGGTGTGACTAAATTAAATATTTGATAACCGATGTTTCAATTCGGAGTTGATCTGGCTTCGTTTAGGTATAGGATTTAGGTTCGGGAGAAAATCGGCGCATGAAAAAAGCCTCATAAAACATTGATGAACAGCGTTTTATGAGACTCAGCGGAGAGGGAGGGATTCGAACCCTCGGTACGGTTGCCCGCACAACGGTTTTCGAGACCGCCACAATCGACCGCTCTGCCACCTCTCCGAAGGGGCGCCGCGCGAGAAAATAGGGCGCGGGCGGGTTCTTTCCGCGACGCGCGGGCTAATTTGGGTGCGCGGGCGGAAGGGACGCAAAAATAAACCATTTGGGGCAAAAAATCATGAATTATCACGGAATCAGGGAAAAGGAATAGTTTTGGCCCTCTAATTCGGTTTTATGTCCACCGGCATTGTCTTACTTATCGATGACGAGGAGAAACTTCGGTCGCTTCTGGCCCGGATCATCCGGCTGGAGGGACTGACGGTATTGGAGGCGGATACCTTGAAGGCGGGGAATAAGCTGCTCGACAGGGAGGACATCGACGTGGTGCTCTGCGACGTCAAATTGCCGGATGGCAATGGAGTGGACATAGTGCGCGATCTGAAGACCCGGCACCCGCTGGTGGAGGCGATCCTGCTGACCGCATACGGAAATATCGCGGATGGGGTTGCAGCCATGAAGAATGGAGCCTTCGACTATATCACCAAGGGCGACGACAATGACAAGATCATCCCGCTGCTGTCGCGGGCGCTCGAGAAGGTCCAACTGCAGAAACGGGTCAATCAGCTCGAACAGCAGGTCGGCAGGAGATATACCTTCGAGACGATCCTGGGACATAGCCCCCTGATCGCGGAAGCGATCGCCATGGCGAAAAAGGTCGCACCCACCGAGGCGACAGTCCTCCTGCTCGGCGAAACGGGCACGGGAAAAGAGGTGTTTGCCCAGGCCATCCATCATGCGAGCAAACGGGCGAATAAGCCATTTGTCCCATTGAACTGCAGCGCTTTTAGCAAGGAACTGCTGGAAAGCGAGCTTTTTGGACATAAAGCCGGCTCTTTTACCAGCGCCACGCGGGATAAAAAGGGACTCATCGAAGAAGCCAACCAGGGCACCTTGTTCCTGGATGAGATCGGCGAGATGCATATTGATCTACAGGCCAAACTGCTGCGGGTGTTGGAGACGAATGAATTCCTCAAAGTAGGAGACACGAGACCGACGCGCGTCAACGTGCGGATCATCGCCGCCACCAACCGGGACCTGCAACAGGAGACGGACGAAGGACGTTTCCGCGATGACCTCTACTACCGGCTCAATGTCTTCGCCATCTCACTCCCCAGCCTGCGCGACCGCAAGAAAGATATCCCGGCCATCGCCGACTTCTATCTGCGTTTATTCAGCGGAAAAAGCAACAAACGGATCGACAGCATGAGCAAGGAGTTTCTCGACCGGCTGCAACAGCACGAATGGAAGGGGAATATCCGCGAGCTGAAGAATATCATCGAACGCGCCGTAATCCTCGCCGACGGTCACCAACTGACCCTGGACAACCTGCCTTCCGAACTACAGATCGGCGGCGCGCGTAACAGCGGACCCTTGTCCGCATTCGACCTGGCAAGCGTGGAAAAACTGCATATCCAGCGCGTTCTCAACCATACCCGCGGCAATAAAACAGAAGCGGCCCGCCTTCTCAATATCGGGCTCACGACACTTTACCGCAAAATCGAAGAATATAAACTAGGCTACGAGGCCTGACGACCGGCCCGCCACGCGTCGCACATGCCTTCCATTTTGGCGAAAATCCTTTCATTTTGGTAGGGTCCTACACGGCCGGGAGAACCGCCGGGATCGCTGTAAGCCAGCACCGGCGCCGATCTGCGTACACGCAGGCCTTTCGGCACCCTGTTTGGCCCTTCCCCCGCAAAGTATCGAAATATGATGACCAGCCTGTTTATTGTATCTATTGCGGTTTTCGTCTATCTCCTGTACGTGCTGATAAAACCGGAGAAATTTTAGTCTATGAAAACAGAACTGACCGGTGTGGTGGCGACTTTCCTGCTAGCCGCCCTATTTGCTTTTCCACTGGGAAAATATATCGCCAAAGTATTCAGGGGAGACCGGACTATGCTGGACTTTATGCATCCCGTGGAGCGACTGATCTTCAAATTCTGCGGCATCGATCCTACAAAAAAAATGAACTGGAAGGAATTCCTGAAAGCCATGTTGACGATCAACCTGGTTTGGTTTGTCTATGCTTTTGTGCTTTTTCTTTTTCAAGGTAAGCTGCCGTTGAACCCCGACGGCAATCCCGGCATGTCGCCCGATCTCACCTTCAATACGGCGATCAGCTTCCTGGTGAATTGCAATCTGCAGGACTACTCGGGGGAGACAGGCGCGACCTATCTGACCCAGCTCTTTGTGATCACTTTTCTGCAATTTGTAAGTGCGGCTACGGGTATCGCCTGTCTCGTGGCGCTGCTCAACGGACTTAAGGAAAAGACCACGCAAAATCTCGGAAACTTCTGGATGATCTTTACCAGGACGATGACGCGGATCCTGCTGCCGATCTGTGTGGTCATCGCCGTGCTGCTGGCCTTCCATGGGACGCCTACCAGCTTTGCCGGTAAAGACACTATTACGACGCTGCAGGGAGACACGGTACAGGTTTCGCGCGGCCCGGCCGCGGGGATGATCGCCATCAAACACTTGGGCACCAATGGCGGCGGCTGGTTTGGCGCCAATTCCGCGCATCCGCTGGAAAACCCCGACTATTTTACCGATATGCTCGAGATGGTGGCGCAGCTGCTGATCCCGATCGCCATGATCTTTGCATTAGGTTTCTATATTAACAGGAAGAAATTCGCCTATGTAACACTGGCGGTGATGACCATCGGGATGTTGTGTTTGCTGATCCCGACAATGATCACAGAGATCCACGGCAATCCCGCGATCGCGAGGCTGGGCGTTGCGCAGCCCACCGGCGCCATGGAGGGCAAGGAAGTACGGTTCGGTCCGGCGGCTTCGGCCTTTTGGAGTATCATGACGACCATTATCTCCACGGGTTCCGTGAATTCCATGCATGACAGCTCGATGGCCTTGTCCGGGCTGATGCAGATGCTGGCCATGATGGTCAACGCCTTCTATGGCGGATGCGGCGTGGGGATACTCAACTATTATATCTATGTGATCATCGCGGTCTTTATTGCAGGCCTGATGGTAGGCCGGACGCCCGAGTTCATGGGACATAAGGTCGAGGCCAGGGAGGTCAAGATCGCCGCTCTCGTGACCCTGCTTTCCGCATTTTTGATCAAGGGTTTCACCGCGCTCGCCTGTTATTATTTCGTGTATCATGGCAACGCCGACTGGGCCGTGAAGCCATCGACATGGCTGAATAACCCCGGCTATCATGGTTTCTCCGAGATGCTGTATCAATATACTTCTGCCAATGCCAATAACGGCAGCGGTTTCGAAGGACTCGCCGACAACAATGTCTTCTGGAATATCACCAGCGGCATCGTCATGCTCCTGGGACGCTATCTGCCGATCATCGGACCGGTGGCCATCGCCGGTCTGCTGGCCAACAAGAAATATATCCCCGAGTCGTCCGGAACGCTGAAAGCGGATTCGGTGACTTTCGGCATCATGGTGTTTGTGGTTATCATTATCGTTACGGCGTTGTCCTACTTCCCCCCATTGGCGTTGGGCCCGATAGCAGAATATTTTAGTTTAAAAGCTTAAGAAAATGAAGGAATATATATCCTCAGCACTCAAACAATCCTTTGTAAAGCTGAAACCGGCGTCGATGTTCCGGAACCCGGTGATGTTCACCGTCTATCTTTGTACGATCATCATGCTCTTTGTCTGTATCTGGATCATGACCGGGGAGCATTCGCAGGGTTCGCTGACCTATAATATCGCTATCTTTTTTATCCTGTTCATAACCGTCCTTTTTGCCAATTTTGCCGAAGCCATCGCCGAGGCCCGGGGCAAGGCCCAGGCCAACAGTTTGCGCAAGACGCGGGAAGATACGCCTGCCAAAAAGGTGTTCGCAGTTGGCGAGATATATGTCGGCGAGGTCAGTATCGTACCATCTTCGCAATTGCGGAAAGGAGATGTCTTTATCGCCGAAGCGGGAGATATCATTCCCATGGATGGCGAAATTATAGAGGGATTGGCTACCATCGACGAAAGCGCTATTACGGGAGAAAGCGCGCCTGTGATCCGGGAGGCGGGCGGGGACAAGTCTTCGGTCACCGGGGGTACCAAGGTATTGAGCGATAAGATCAAGGTGAAGGTTACGACCTCGCCGGGAGAAAGCTTTCTGGATAAGATGATCGCATTGGTGGAAGGAGCGTCGCGGCAAAAGACGCCTAACGAGATCGCCCTGACCATCCTGCTGGCCGGCTTTACGCTGATCTTCCTGATAGTGTGCGTGACGCTCAAGCCATTTGCCGACTATGCGCATACGCCGATCACCATTGGCGCTTTTGTCTCGCTTTTTGTCTGCCTGATCCCGACGACCATCGGCGGGCTGCTCAGCGCTATCGGGATCGCCGGCATGGACCGCGCGCTGCGCGCCAATGTCATCACCAAGAGCGGTAAGGCGGTGGAAACGGCGGGCGACCTGGACACCTTGTTACTCGACAAGACCGGCACCATCACCATCGGGAATCGCAAGGCCACCCATTTCTGGCCGGCAGAAGGGGTAGACGAAAAAGCATTTATCGAAGCCTGCATCCTGTCTTCCCTGGCCGACGAGACGCCCGAAGGCAAATCCATTCTCGAGTTGGCGAATGTACCCGCCAATTCTTACAGCGCCAATGGCGCCCGGTTCATACCCTTTACCGCCGAAACCCGTACCAGCGGAGTCGATGTCTCGGGGATGAAGATACGCAAAGGCGCCGTCGACGCGATCCGGTCGATCGTCAGCAGGGCGGGTCAGGCCATACCGGCGAAGATGGATGCCAGGGTCAGGGAGATCGCCTCCAACGGCGGGACCCCGCTGGCGGTAAGTGAAGATGGAAGGGCCATGGGCGTCATTGAACTACAGGATATCATCAAACCCGGTATCCAGGAACGTTTCCAGCGGTTGCGGAAGATGGGCGTCAAAACGGTGATGGTCACAGGGGATAACCCACTAACGGCAAAGTACATCGCCGAAAAGGCCGGGGTCGATGATTTTATCGCGGAAGCAAGACCGGAAGACAAGATGAATTATATCCGCAGGGAGCAGCAGGGGGGCAAGCTGGTGGCGATGATGGGCGACGGGACCAATGACGCTCCTGCACTGGCCCAGGCCGATGTCGGCGTCGCGATGAACAGTGGTACCCAGGCGGCCAGGGAGGCGGGCAACATGGTGGATCTCGATAATGACCCGACCAAGCTGATCGAGATCGTGGAGATCGGCAAGCAGCTGCTGATGACCAGGGGAACGCTGACCACCTTCTCCATCGCCAATGATGTAGCCAAATATTTTGCCATCGTGCCGGCGCTTTTCATCACCTCGATACCTGCACTGCAGGCCTTGAATATCATGCAGCTCAAGAGCCCCGAAAGCGCGATCCTGTCCGCGGTGATCTTCAATGCCCTCATAATCCCGATCCTGATACCGCTGGCATTAAGAGGCGTCGCCTATAAGCCCATTGGTGCAAGCGCACTGTTGCGCAGGAATCTTTTGATCTATGGGATAGGAGGTATCGTTGCGCCGTTCGCAGGAATAAAGATCATCGATGTTCTACTTGGGATTTTTATGCACTGAAAAAAGAATTTATGAAAAGATATCTCTTACCATCGTTGAAGTTAACAGCTGTTTTTATTGTCTTGTGTTCGGTGATCTATCCGCTGTTCATTGCAGCGGTCGGCCGGATGGCCCCGGGACAGGGTAATGGAGAAACGTTGCGGGCCGGCGGGAAAGTGGTAGGCTATGCGAATATCGGGCAGAAGTTTACCGAAGACAGGTATTTCTGGAGCCGGCCTTCTGCGACAGCCTACAACGCGGCCGGTAGCGCAGGAAGCAATAAAGGCCCTTCGAATCCGGATTATCTTAAAGATGTACGGGCCCACATCGATAGTTTTCTCGTACATGATCCGGGGGTGAAGAAAGAAGATATCCCGGCCGAGCTGGTGACGTATTCCGGCAGCGGGCTGGACCCCGATCTTTCGCCGGCGGCGGCCAGGATCCAGGTGGCAAGGGTCGCGGCTGCCCGTAAGATCTCCCCGGATAAACTAAATGCGCTGGTGGACCGTTATACGCAAGGACCCCTTTTGGGGCTCTTTGGGCCATCCAGGGTGAATGTATTAAAACTGAATATTGCACTAGATGCGATGAGCTATGGCGGACGATAAAGACCCGGGTGTACAACACTTTCTGGACCTGATCCGCCAGAGCCGGCGGGGAAAGTTCAAGATCTATATCGGCATGAGCGCCGGTGTAGGGAAGACATTCAGGATGTTGCAGGAGGCGCAGACCCTGTTGCGAAACGGCGTGGATGTCAAGATCGGTTATATCGAGACACATAGGCGAAAGGAGACGGAGGCGCTGCTGCAGGGACTGCCGGTGTTACCGCGGCGCAAGTTGTTCTACAAGGGCAAGGAGCTGGACGAACTGGATGTACAGGCGGTGATCAATCTCCATCCGGAGGTGGTGATCGTAGACGAGCTGGCGCATACCAATATAGAAGGTAGTCAGAACGAGAAGCGCTGGCAGGACGTCATGGATATCCTGGATGCCGGCATAAACGTCATCAGTGCGGTAAATATTCAGCATATCGAAAGCCTGAACGAGGAGATCCGGAACATCACGGGAGTCGAGGTGGCGGAGCGGGTACCGGACAGTGTGCTGGAGGAGGCGGATGAGGTCGTGAATATCGATCTTACGGCGGACGAACTGGTGACCAGGCTCAAGGAGGGGAAGATCTATGCCGCGGATAAGATAGGCATCGCGTTGCAGAATTTTTTCCAACCGGAGAAGATCCTTCAGCTGCGGGAGCTCGCATTAAAAGAGGTGGCAAGCCAGGTGGAGCGAAAGATTGAAACGGAGCTGCCGCGTGGAGCGCATCCGCGTAACGAACGATTTTTGGCCTGTATCAGCAGCAACCATGAGACCGCTAAAAAGGTGATCCGCAAAACTGCCCGGCTAGCGAGCTACTATCATAGCCGCTGGTGGTTATTATATGTACAGACGCCGAGGGAGGATGGAGACAAGATCGGCCTGGCGGCGCAACGACATTTGATCAATAACTTTAAATTAGCAACGGAACTGGGTGGCGAAGTGATCCGGGTGAGACAGAACAACATCGCCAAGGGTATCATAAAAGTGGCTGAGGTGCATGCTATTACGACGATTTGTGTGGGGAAACCGCATTTGAGCCTGTACAAGGTGATCATGAGTACGGCGGTTTTTAACCAGTTGCTGAACAAATTGGCTGCATCGGAGATCGATGTAGTGATCCTATCATAAGCCACCGGAGGTGGCTTGCCCGAAAGGGCAGACATTAGCGCTTTTTGTCATGAGCGTAAAACTGAAAACAAAATTGTCTTTGGGACTGATCTTCCTGTTTGTGGTGATCGTCCTCTTTGGCGTATTGGGATTGTTCTATATGAACCGGCTTAGCGACGAAGGTGCGCTGGTGCTGAAGAACAACCATGAATCGATCGTGTATTGTAACCGGATGCTGGAGGCGTTGGAGGATCTGAAAAGCGACAGGAATGCACTGGACACTTTTAAAGACAATCTGCATAAACAGCAGAATAATGTTACAGAGACGGGAGAAAGAGAGGCAACGAATGAGCTGACGGAAAATTTCAACGAGATGCTTACCGATCCCGGCGACCAGAGCAATTATGCCGATATCCGCCGCTCCATCAATAAGATCCTGAATGTGAACGAACAGGCCATCGTGCGTAAGAGCACTGCGGCGCAAAAGACGGCGGAAGGCGCCAAGGAGGTGCTGACGATCCTCTTTACTATCCTTACGCTGGTGGCATTCACCTTTATCTTCAATCTGCCAGGCATCATCTCCGATCCGATCAGCAGCTTGTCGGAAGGGATCCGGGCGATCGCCGGCAAGAATTATAAGAAACGGATCTATCTGCGGCAGGGCGATGAGTTCGGCGATCTGGCGAATGCCTTCAATACGATGGCCGAGAAGCTGGATGAGTATGAGAACAGCAATCTGGCGCAGATCAAATTCGAGAAGAGCCGGATCGAAACCATCATCAATCAGATGCGGGACGGGATCATCGGCTTTGACGATAAACGGCATATCCTGTTCCTGAATGCGGTCGCCGAAAAGTTGCTGGGGCTCAGGGAGGCGGATATTGCCGGTCGTTATGCGCCCGACGTCGCCGTGACCAACGATCTGATGCGGACCCTTTTGCGGGAGGACGGAAACAAAGAGCTGAAGATCTATTGCGATAACAAGGAAGGTTATTTCAGCAAGGACGTGCTGGATGTCACCAATAACCAGGCGATTATCGGTCAGGTGATCGTGCTGCGGAATATTACGCCGTTCCATGAGCTCAATGAAGCCAAGACGAATTTTATCGCCACGGTGTCTCATGAGCTGAAGACGCCGCTTTCATCGATCAAGATGTCTGCGCGGTTACTCACGGACCCCCGGGTCGGCGCCCTGAATCCCGAGCAGCAGGAGCTGATCCGGAGCATTACCGATGATGCAGACCGGCTACTCAAGATCACGGGGGAGCTGTTGAACATGTCGCAGGTGGAGACCGGGAACATCCAGCTGAAGCTGCAGCCGGCGAGCCCGGCTTCGATCGTGCAGCAGGCTATACAAGCGGTATCCTTTCAGGCACAGCAAAAGAAGATCCGCATAGACACCCAATTGGCCGCCGATCTGCCGTTGATCCAGGCCGATGTGGAGAAGACCTCGTGGGTACTGATCAATCTGCTTACCAACGCGATCAAATATTCTCCGGAGGAATCGCGGATCGAGGTCAGCGCGTTTTGTAATAAGGATAAGGTAGAGGTTCGGGTCAAAGACCATGGCAGGGGCATCGACGAGCGCTACCTGCCGCGCATCTTTGAGCGATATTTCAAGGTTCCGGGAACGCATGACCGCAATGGAACCGGTCTGGGACTGTCGATCAGCAAGGAATTTATAGAAGCACAGGGCGGCAGGATATGGGTAGACAGCCGGCTGGGCGAAGGAAGCTCTTTTGGATTCACCTTGGATGCGGCTTAGCATAGGAACGCCCATAGTCTACGGGTATTTAGTACATTTTCTAAAAATTAACTAAGCGTTTGCCAGTACATATAAGAAATAACCATTACATTTGCTCCAGGGATTGTCCTTCCCGGCTAACTTTGTCATCGTAGGCAGGCCCGGCACGGCTAATTCCATCCATTTACCATCCCTAACCGTTCGACTTCTTTGAATTTTATCACTGTCGCGTGGAGCGCTCGTATCGCTCGTTACCCTGACAGATCTGTCTGAAAAACCACAAGCCATTTACCCCGGGCAGAACCGGGGTAAATCATTTTAGTGTGAATAGGCCGTTCACTGGCCCGGAAATAGAGCAAATAATTTGATCCGGCTCGCCTCCTGGGGGTATTTGGAGGGTCTGGAAGAGCCCGGATCCATCCTGTACTATGCTGGTAAATGGGTAAAAAAAGACTGAAAATGAGGCTTTTGTAAGGTAGCGATTTTCCGACACAGGGAAGGGTTTCTTTCTACGAAAATTATAAGTGTTTATGTCTAGTCATTCTCGTAGCTATTTCAGAATGACCACAGAAGATTTTTGTCTATGAATGGAAAAAGAAGTACATTCATGGTCTAATAGGATAAGGTTTAATGGTTATGGTATTTGATTAGTGCATCCCCGCCGTAAGCGGGGATTTTTTTGTTGGTCACCGGCCAGTTTGCGTTACCGTTTTCGTCCGAAGGACACATAACCAAGCCAATGATGAATGCGCTTACAATTTTAACTGTAGAGGACAATCCCAGTGATCTTTTTTTACTGGAACACATGTTAAGATCCTCGGGTCTATTGATCCGTGAGTTATGTTCTGCTTCCTGTGTTCGGGATGCCTATAGTCTTCTGACCCGGCAGGAGATCGATGTCGTGCTTTTAGACCTCACGCTTCCGGATAGTTTCGGGATACATACTTTCATTCATTTGAAGCCAGTGGTTCAACATATTCCGGTGATCATTCTCACCGGGATGTCGGATACGAATGTGGCGCTCGAAGCGATCAAGGAAGGCGCCCAGGATTATCTCGTCAAGGGCGAGCTCACGGAAAGCCTGCTTGCGAAGGCCATTGCATACAGCCTGGAGCGCAAGCGTACCCTGGAACATCTGCGGGTGAGCAATGAGCGATTCAATACGGTGGTGAAAGCTACCAATGATGCGATCTGGGACTGGGATATCGTGACAAACAAGGTATTCATGGTGGGGGATACCTACAAGCAGCTGTTCGGGTATGATGTGGTCAATGCCTATCCGCCTGAGGATCTTTGGGAAAGCATCATCCATCCGCAGGATAAGGAGCGGGTCCTGAATAAATTATCCGCGATCATCCGGGAAGGCTCGGCGAGCAAATGGGAGGATGAGTACCGGTTGAAGAAAAGCAATGGAGAATATGCCTATGTGCACGATCGGGGCTATATCATTTATTCCGCCGATCAGCGGCCTATCCGCATGATCGGGGCCATTCAGGATATTACAGTGCGCAAGCGGTCGGAGGAGATCGTTCTGGCTTCTGAGGAAAAATACCGACAGATCTTTTATAAAAACCCTTATCCTACCTGGATCTTCGATCTCGATACGCTGCGTATCGTCGAGGTCAATGATGCGGCCGTGGAAAAATATGGTTTCGACAAAAGTGAATTCCACCAACTCACCATGAAGGACCTGCATCCCGGGGACGAGGTGGAGTTGTTCCTGGATGGTATCCGGCACCCGGTGGCCGGCGTCGAGCGGCAGCTGTGGCATCACCGGAACAGATCGGGCGCCGTCATGATCGTTGAGATCACCGGTCACCGCATCGACTATTTTGGAAAGCCATGTATGCAGGTGATCGTGAACGACGTCACCGAGCGGGTGAGGTTGGAGAAGGAACTGGCCTTACAGCAGCGGCTTAAACAACAGCAGCTCACGGAGGTGGTTCTTGGCGCGCAGGAGCGCGAGCGTTTCGAGCTGGGGCAGGAACTGCATGACAATATCAACCAGATCCTGGCAACCTCCAAGCTGTATCTCGATGTGGCCATCGAAGAGCGGGAGCCGCGGATAGAGCTGCTGGCCAAGAGCCGGAATAATATTTCCATGGCTATCGAGGAGATCCGGCGGTTATCGAAAGAACTGATCACTCCCAGCTTAAACGATTTAGGTCTGATCCAGTCGATCAAAGAGCTGATCCGGAGCATCCAAATGGTGAAGAAGATGAAGATCCGGCTGACGATCTCCGGTCTGGACGAGAATGCGCTTTTACCGGAACAGAAGATCAATGTATACCGCATCATTCAGGAGCAGCTTAACAACATCCTGAAGCATGCGCAGGCCAGTTCCGTCTCCATAGAGCTCAATAAACAGCGGGAGCAGATCCGGCTATGTGTCGAGGATGATGGCAAGGGATTTGATCCGCGGATGCGGCGCAATGGGGTAGGGATCTCCAATATCATGAGCAGGGCCGAACTTTATAATGGCAAGGTCGAGATCGATAGTTCTCCGGGGAAGGGATGCCGGCTGGAAGTGATCCTCAATTCAAAGGCGCTACCTGAGCAGGCGTGAGTCAGAAAGCGACCCCCCGGCGTATGCACTGGCAGGAATTTTTACAACAACGGGCTGTTGCTTCCGCGGTGCCGGATGCAGAACGGGAACTGAGATGCCAGATCATTGAGACGCGTCAAAGTTTCATCGTCCGGAGGCGGAAGCTGCGGAACGTGATTCATTTGTTTTTTTGCGCGGGGATGTCTCACAATCTTAGTGGTCGGCAAAGCGGTCAGCGAGGAGCTGAGGGATGTCGTTGCGGTGACGATGTTTGGCTTCATCTGATGAGGTGTTAACGTTTAACAAAATGGTTTATAACACATCTTCCTATGCAAGCAGGCCTTCAGTAGGGAAACCGGTCAATGCGAGTAACTATAACAATGTGAAGGTACGAAGGAAATGTGGAGGTTTCGCAATGAAACGCACATTTTTTTGTTAGAAAAAAAATAAAGTCGGGTATACGGGTGGGTAAATTTCACACGATTCAAAATTAAATCGGTTTAGCAAATGCTGCATCACCGACGTGCTGGGTGAATGTGTGCGGCCGGGGCGGGCGCGGGCGGTCGTGGAAGTACCGAAGTGACCTTAAATGTATATTGAATGTTGTCCGAAAAAGGCGGGAGCGCATCGACGTCGAGCGCTGTGCGGCTGGCGCCGGCGCTGTCGGAAACCGAAACCGTCCGGAGATGCAGGAAATTACTGTCGGCGATGATCCTCAGACCGGTTGCGAGCGGGCCAGTGAGCGTCAGCCAGCGAACATTTGTAAAACCCGTCTCCCGGGGATCTGTAACCGGAGTGGTAAGCGGTTCATGGAAGATACCGGGGGCGGCGGCAGAGTCGATCGAGCCAAACCAGCTGACAGTGTCGAGCCCGACAGGCAGGAGCCAGCGCATGCCGAAGCAGGGTAGGGGCGGTCGATGGACAGAGTCGGGAAGATGTTGACTGGTATCGGCTTCGAGTGTTTCACCGATCAGCATTTCACCTGCCGCGTTGATCGTATAGCTCATGTGGAGGAGGCTCCAGGTTTCAGGCAGCGTGTATTCTGCGCGGACGATGACCAACTGGGTTCCGGTGCTGGTAGAGAAGAGCTGCAGGCGGGGTTGGATGCCGGGCCAGAGCGTGGGTTGTACGCCTGCCGTATCACCCATGAGGAGGGTATGCCCGGCTTCGTAATGCAATAGCCAGCCGGTCTGTTTATCGAATTGGATTTGCGTATTGGGTGCGGTGATCATAAAGATGCCGTTGGAATCCGTAAAGTTGAGCTCGCCTGCCGGCGGGATGGAACGATCGCCATGCCAGGGGCGAAGCGGAAGAAGGACGGTTGCAATGGGGGCGGATTTACGGGGTGCGCCGGTGCGGCGGCAGATGATCCGTAACCAGGCTTCTGCATCGTCTTTGTCGCCGGACGAGAGTTTTACCGGTAACCGGACCAGCGACGCATGACGGGAAGAGACATAGACGGGCAGGACGCCTTTTTGGCCGGAAACGCCGTTGAGCAACAGATGCCATTCCAGCCGTATATTTGCAGTAGCTGGGGATGTGACGCGGATAGTGGCTGGGCCGTTTGGTGGCGCGGAGACAAGCGTGATCCGGAGGCCGGTGGTGTCTGTGGGACCGGCGACAGAAGCGGCGGGAAGCATCCAGAAGAAGACGAGGAGCCCGACACAAAGCATGCGGAGCGAGGGCTTCATCATAAGCGGTTCTTGGGGGTTGTCGACCGGGCGGTCATTTTGGCCTCCGGCCAGAAGTAATGATAAGAAAAAGAAATAAATTAATCTGGGCTAAAACGTTTTAGTTCTTTTCTTATCTTTATAGTCCAATACCCGACAAACAGATGAAGAAAGTGTCTATCAGCGATATCGCCAGAAAAGCCGGCGTATCAGTTTCCACGGTCTCCTTTGTTATGAATGACAAAGCGGTGAAGATGCGCATAAGCCGCGAGGTGATCGAAAAGGTCGAGAATGTCGCCAGAGAAATGGGTTACCGGCCCAATCAGCTTGCACGAGGTCTGCGGACGGGGAAGACCAAGACCATCGGCCTCATCGTAGAGAATATCTCCAACGCTTTTTTTGCTACGCTGGCCAAGTCGATCGAAGACGAGGCAAAGAAATACGATTATAAGGTAGTATACTGCAGTACGGACAATGACGAAGAAAAAGCACGCGATCTGATCAACATGTTATCGCAGCGTCAGGTGGACGGATATATCATTACGCCCACGCTTAACCTGGGTGAAGATATTCGCCGGCTGCAGGCGGAGAACAAGCCGGTAGTGCTGATCGACCGGTATTTTCCACAACATGACGAGATCCCGGCCGTGCTGGTGGATAATTATGAAGGCGTGTCCCGTGGCATGGACTATCTGCTGGGTAAGGGTTATCGCAAGATCGCGCTGGTCACTATCGAAACCGAGATGGCGCACATGAAGGACCGGCTGCGTGCATACAACGACGCATTGATCCGGCATGGGATCACGGCCGACGACCGGCTGGTCCGGATCGTACCCTATAACAGCGATCATGAAGCGGCGCTCACCGAAGTGGTGAAATTGTTATCCTCCGCAGGTACGGATGTCGATGCGGTTTTTTTCCTCACCAATTATCTGGGTGTGTTGGGTATCGAAGCCATCAAGAAACTGCACATAAAGATCCCCGGGCAATTGGCGGTCTTGTGTTTTGACGACAACGATATCTTCCGGCTATATACACCGACGATCTCCGTTATCCGTCAACCTATAGAAGCCATCGGTCAGAAAGCTATGTTCACGCTCGTAGAGCGATTGCGTCATACGGGAGAGGACGTCAATCATAGCAATGCGCCTATCCGGCTGACAGCGGATCTCGTCAAGCGTGAATCTGTTTAGCAAGATTTAGCGGCGAGAAGTATTATATACTATTATATATTTATACTTAAGATGCCATCGGCTGGAATCCATAACGATCGTTTGCTGCTTCAACAAATTGCCGAACGCGATGAAATTGCGTTCAGGACGCTCTTCGATATTTATAAAGACAGACTATACCATTATATACATGGGATGATCAAGTCCAGGGAGGCGGCCGAGGAGATCGTGATGGATGTCTTCCTGAAGATCTGGCTTGGCAAGGAACTGGTGAACCAGATCGAGAATTTCGATGCTTTTCTTTTCCGGGTGGCTTATAATAAATCGATCGACTTTCTACGCAGCGCGGCGCGCGATCGTGGGCTTCGGGATTTGTTATGGGAAGAGATGCAGCTTGCCGGCGGGCTGAATGCAGACAGCCCGATCCTTACGCGGGAATATGAGGTCAAGCTGCGCGAAGCCATACAGCAGCTCACACCGCAGCGGAGGCTGGTCTATGAGATGAGCAGGGAAAAAGGACTTTCCCATCTGAATATTGCGCGAAAGCTTCAACTCTCCAAACATACCGTCAGCAATCACATCGTCGAGGCGCAGCGGTTTATCCGTTCCTATCTGATCCGGCACATGGATCTTGCCCTGCTGATGGTCATTTTTATCTTTCCGGGTTCCTAAGGCCAAAAAAACTTAAAAAAAAGTTAACGCGCATTAGTTATTGCCCTCGTTTTGCTCGTCTTGCTAGCAAATGGGATCTGAACCAATGGAAGGCGGCCGACTGAGCTATTTGCTGACACGCTATCGAACCAACCTCTGCACACGGGAAGAGCTGGAAGAGCTGTTTCTGATAGTGCGTGATAGTGACGAAAGTCTTTTGCTCCCCGGTTTACAGGAGCAGTGGGAATGCGCCGGTGCGGAAACCGCTGTGGCGGATGCCGATTGGAGTGGGTTGTTCGAGCAAATCAGGGACCGGACGCATACGCTGGACGAGGTGCGGGCTGCGGAGCCGCGGGGCCGGATGCGATTGAAGCGCCGCAGGCGGTGGCTGGTGGCGGCAACGGGCCTTTTCTTCCTGGTCGGTGGCGGCGCCATGCTACGGTTCATCTATTTACCGCGGCCGCGGGTGGTGCGGGCGGCTCCGGCGGTCAGACGGTTCAAGAATGATGTCCAGCCCGGCGGCAACAAGGCTATCCTGACGTTGGCGGACGGCTCTTCCATTGTGCTGGACAGCGCGGGCAACGGCACTCTTTCCATACAGGGCAATACCAAGATCCTCAAGCTGGCCAGCGGCAGTCTGGCCTATCAGCAAAACCGGCATGGCACAGTGGCCGAACAGCCGGTCTATAATACCATTTCTACTCCACGAGGCGGGCAATACCAGGTGATGTTACCGGACGGCAGCAAGGTCTGGCTGGATGCCGGAAGTTCGCTGAAATTCCCTACTTCTTTTATCGGCGGGATGCGGGAGGTGCAGCTTTCGGGCGAGGCGTATTTCGACATAGCCGCCAATCCGCAAAAGCCTTTTAGGGTCGACGTCCTCTCCGGCGGATCGGGTAAGGGCGCCGAATTACAGCATATAGACGTGTTGGGTACGCAGTTCAATATCATGGCCTATACCGATGAAGCAATGGTCAAGACCACGCTGCTGGAAGGGGCGGTTAGGATAGGCGCGGCGACGGGAGGTACCCTGAAGCTGGCTCCCGGGGATCAATCACAGCTGGACCGGCTTACGGCCTCGCACCTGGCAATGGTCCAGGATGCGGATGTAGATGCCGCGGTCGCCTGGAAGAATGGATATTTCGATTTCAATAAAGCCGATATCCAGACGATCATGCGCCAGCTGGCGCGCTGGTATGATGTGGATGTCAGCTTCCGTGGCCATGGCAGCCGCGACCATCTTTTTTATGGAGGCATGCAACGCAACCTGCCGTTGTCGGCCGTCTTCGATATCCTGGGGAAGAGCGGCGTAATGTTTTCTATAGACGGGAAAAAGGTCATCGTCGATCTGTAGCAGATTACCATCTTTTTAAATAAACCCGATCGAATGCTTCATTTTCTAACCAAACACTGTACAAAAATGTATCAGACTGCTATTCGAAAGCTGATGCCTAAAAGGCAGAAACTGCTTCTGGCGGCTATGAGAGTAACCAAATTGATTGCGATCATAGTCCTGGGCGCTGGTTTACATGCCAGTGCCGGGGTATCCCAGAGCATCACTTTTTCAGGAAAGAATGTATCCCTGGAAAAGATCTTTTCCGTTATCAACAAACAATCCGGCTATCTGGTCTTTTGTGATTACAGTCTTATCAAGGACGCCAGAAAGGTGAACATCAATGTACGGGGCGCTTCAGTGCAAGACGTGCTTTCCGAATGTCTCAAGGACCAGCCGTTGATGTATGAGATCGTCGATAAGACGATCATTATCGAAAAAAAGAAAGAAATGCCAGTCGAGGCGACTCCGCCCCCGCCCCCAATAGACATCCGGGGACGCGTCACCAATGAAAAAGGGGAGCCTGTGCCCGGCGCTACGGTGCAGGTCAAAGGTTCCAGCAAGGTGACAGCCACCAATGATAATGGCGAGTTCGAGCTGAATGGCGTCGAGTCGAATGCGACCCTGGAGATCTCCAGCATCGGTTATGAGAAACAGGAGGTCAAGATCGCCGGACAGACCTCGCTCTCGGTGAAGCTGAAGATCGGCGCTGCCTCGATGGGCGAGCTGGTCGTGACGGCGCTCGGTATCACCAAGGAAGAGCGGAAGCTCACCTATGCGGTGACGACGGTCGGCGGCGACCAGATGAGCAAGGCGCGGGAAACGAACGTGGCTTTGTCATTAGGCGGTCAGGTGGCCGGTTTGACGGTGCATGGCTCCAACGGCGGTCCGGGCAGCAGCGCACGGATCCTGCTCCGTGGCATGCCCAGCATGAACTCGGGTGGTTCCCCGCTGTTCATCATCAACGGTATACCCATGGATAACTCGCAGCGTGGCGCGGCCGGCGAATGGGGCGGTTCCGATAACGGCGACGGTATCGGCAACATCAACCCGGATGATATCGAGACGATGACCGTGTTGAAAGGACAGGCAGCCTCCGCTCTCTATGGAGCACGCGCCAGCAACGGCGTCATCGTCATCACCACCAAGAGCAGCAAAAAAGGACAGGCCCTGATCGAGTACAATGCCAATGCAGAATGGGACCGGGCGATCAACAATACCGACTACCAGTATGAATACGGACAGGGTTTGGAAGGCGCCAAGCCGGTAACGACCACGGGTGCACAGAACAGCAACCGGTTTGCCTGGGGTTCGAAGATGGACGGTTCGCAGACGATCCAGTATAACGGAAAGAACTATGCTTATTCACCGTTCAAGGACAATCTCAGGAATTTCTATCGCACGGGGCCCAGCCTGACGAATACGGTCTCCGTCGGTCAAGGAACGGATCGGGGCAATTTCCGGTTGTCGGCTTCGACGCTGGACAATAGCTCGATCGTCCGGAATAGCGGCATCGACAGGAAGAATATCACGCTAAATGCCACCCAGAAGATCACGGACAAGTTGAGCGCTACCGTCTTTGCCGATTATATCGATGAGCAGGACAGGAACCGCCCGCAGCTTAGCGACGGTCCCGGCGACCCCAATAATTTCCAGTTCCTGGCGCCGAATGTGGACGAACGCATCTTCCAGCCCGGGCAGGATGCCAATGGGAATGAGATCGTATTCAGCGATGACAACTATGTGACCAATCCGTGGTTCGTTGTGCGGAACTGGATCAATAACACCAGCCGTCACCGGTTGATCTCCGCGGTTTCCGCCAAGTACAATTTCACCGACTGGCTGTATGCAATGGGCCGCTTAGGTTATGACAAGGAAGACGACCGCATCTTCCAGGTGACGCCGACCGGGACCAACTATTCCTTTAATAATGCCGGTCAATCCGGACAGTTCAACGGTCTGACGAATGTCAATACCTCGGAGCTCAATCTTGACGGAATAATCGGGGCATCGCATAACCTTACCAAAGACCTGCATCTCGATGCTACGGCCGGTTTCAACCTTAGGACTAACAAATACGAGTATACGCAGATAAACGGGTCGCAGTTTGTCATCCCGTTCCTGTATACACCGAGCAACGTCCTGACCTTCGGCCGGAGCTATTACTATTACAAGAAGGCGATCCATTCCGCCTACTACTCGCTGGACTTCAATTATAAAGACCTGGTTTATCTGAGCACCACAGGTCGTTACGACGCGTTCTCTACTTTGCCCGCCGACAACCGGGGTATCTTTACGCCAAGTGTTTCCGCCGGTTTCAATTTCTCGCGGTTCGTGGCGAACACCCCGATCAACTATGGCAAGCTGCGTGCGGCGTTTGCACAGACCAGCGGTGAGCCGATCGGCGGACCCAACCAAACCAACAGTGGCGCTTAT
>DASZOW010000376.1:0-2796 GCA_035550615.1 Puia sp. | reverse complement strand
GGGTATACTGGCAGGGCAGCTGTTAAAGAATAGCCCGATATCTCCGTCTGCCAAGGCGGGGCGGCTGGCGCTGGCCGGCGTCATTTCCATAGCGCTTGGGCTGGCCTGGAATACGGTCTTCCCGATAAATAAGAATCTGTGGACGAGCTCCTTTGTGCTGAATGTGGGCGGCATTAGCTTGCTGTTGCTGGCGACCTTTTATTACATCATCGATGTCCGGGGATTCAAGAGATGGGCTTTCTTTTTTTCGGTGATCGGCATGAACTCCATCCTCATTTATCTGTCCGGTCATTTTATCGACTGGGGATACATGACCAAAGCGTTTTTCGCATGGCTGGGCCAGCTTGTCGGCAATCCGTGGAATGACTTTGTGATGGTCTTCTGTCTGCTTGCCGTCAAGTGGGTATTCCTTTATATCTGCTACCGTAAAAAGATCTTCCTGCGGGTATAGCCGCGGATCAAGGTCTGATCACGGCCATCAGCGTATCGCTGAACTCGCACATCTTTTCCAGTAGTTCGGCCAGCTCTTCGCCTTTTTCGGTGAGGGAGTACTCGACCTTGGGTGGGATCTCGTCGTAGTCCATCCTGGAGATCAGGCTATATCTTTCCAGCAGTTTCAGCCGGTCGGAAAGGATGGTGTCGCTGATGTATTTCAGATCGTCTTTGATGAGCTTGAAGCGGTTATTTCCTTCCTGTATACAGAACAGCACATCGCTGAACCAACGCTTGCTGACAAGATCCAGTAATTCGTTAAGGCTGCATTTTTCTTCAAGGAAACTCTGGTTGCGATAGTTGGTAGAAGTTGTCTTACGCTCTGTCATAGATGATGGTTTTTGAATGATAGCGGCCCGGGTGAAGGTTGATGTTTAAACACTTACACAAACTTAGCTTATTAGCAGCGTACCATTCGTCCAATAAACTCGTAATACGACCGGCTGTACTAATTTTTAGATAAGTAGTCAATAACAAAAAAGTTAGCTGGAAATGATATACCAATGAACGCGCTTTTTTGCGGGGCCGCCGGCTATATTTTAACTGGGTTTACCCGTATTTTAACACTTGTCGCCGGAGGGGCGGCGGGGAAGATGCAGGCGGAAGGCGTGGGAATTGCTTCGGTAGGTTAAAGTATCCGTTTATGAAAAAAGCACCTTCGAAGAAGAAAACGGGCCGGCCGGCCGGGGGAAGCGGGGCTGCCGATAAAGGTGATAAGCCGATCCGTAAGGATCAGGAAGTCAAAGGCAGCAATGATGAGCATATCGACCAGGACTTTCCCAATTTTCCGCATCATCCCTCGCATCGCAGGACCATTCACAATGGCAGTGCGGGCGCGTTTGACGCCACCGAGCATTCGCATGATGAGGAGGACGAGGATCAGGATAGCGATGATTTCGCCATGGATCGCTGAGCGCGGATGACGGATTGGCCGGCGCGGCAGGTGGGGTGCGGGGCGATGGTCCCGGGGGGCGGCGAAGCGCTGTTAGCGGACCGACACGTGCATCGGCCGCAGGCTGTGGCTGGGGCGATCGGGAATGAATGATGGCCGGGAGCCGGCGGATTCGGAGCGTTGGCCGGGGGGGCGGCAGGTGGACAGGTGGATTGGCCGGAGAGGACGGCGGGCGAGGCGCTGGGGTGGTTGTGGGGCTCGGCGGCTAAAAATCTAATCTGCGTCCTTGTTCAGGAAAGACCAATTTTACCTGATAGGGGTTGTCGGCGAGTAACTGGCGGCGAATGCGTTCTTCCTGATTGCCGCTGGGCTTGCGGTGGGTGATGACCAGGGGCAGGCCCTTGAGCGGGGTGTCGCCGGTGAGCGAGGCGAGGGAGTGAAGCTCCTGTTCCAATAAAGCCGGTGTCAGATGACCGAACAGCGATCGTACCGGCTGCTCATTCGGAAAAGAGACTTCGATAAAGATCGCTTTCAGCCGCCTGTTCCTGATCAACGGGCTCACGGCTTCCCACACCTTCCTGAGCTTGTCGCTATGTTCGACGCTGTCGGCCCCGGTATCGCCGAAATACAGCAGATAGTCATCACCGTTGCGAACGAGGAAGGCCGTGCTTTCATAAGGGTTCCCATGGCTGAGGGAAAAGGCTTGTACATGGAGTGAAGTCCGGTGGGCCGCCATCTCCTTTCCCGGAGCCATCGTCACATAGTGATATTTCTTCAGCTGCGGTTTCTCGCCCTGGTCGCCGAAGTTCGCCCAGCTTTCCCAGGTAAAATATTTTTCCTCCAGCACTTTAATGCAGGAAGCCAGTCCATAGATATTCTTGGAGCTGTCGTCCGGCGAGTTGATGATCAGGCCCGCGACATGGTCCAGATGCGGGTGTGAGATGAAATAGTCTTTGATCGAGCGGCGCAGCACCGCCGCGGCGGGTGGATGTAAGACGCCATTGTCGATGGCTTTGCGAATCCCGCTATACAGCGTGCCTGCATCGAGACAGATATAATCGTTGCTGCCTGCTGCCGCTACCATATATGACGACAGATTGCTTTCGTCGAGGCCGCCCCGAACGCCCAGGGGGATGACGGTGAACGCCGGGACTTGTGGGGGAACTTGTGCGGGGACCTGTGCGGCGGCGGAAAACGAACCCGACAGGATGAGAAAGGCCAGGAACAACCGGCAACGGCTACAGGTATTCATGCAGTGAAGATAAACAATCGGCGCCTTCCAGGGCATCGTATTGGCATTCTATGTAGGAGACCTAGCTGCCGAATCAGGATGATCGGCGCGCGTACATCGTGTTAGCGGGTGGGTGGGGGAGAGAGGCAGGGCTGACTCGGACGATCACCCCATTTGCATT
>DASZOW010000375.1:0-1957 GCA_035550615.1 Puia sp. | reverse complement strand
CTGATCAATTATCCGGAGGGGGTGGCGGATACGTTCGAGTATGTGATCGTGGAGGAAGGCAAGGAGCCTGTCTGGCAGACATTGGAGATCAGCGGGAGCTGGTTCCCTGACGCATTTATCGGGACGATGGCGCAGATGATGATCGCTGCGGAGAAGGGTGGTGTTCCTGCTAATTCGGTGGAGGATTGCATCCATACGATGGCATGTGTGGAGGCGGCTTATATATCAAATGAAAGAGGAGGAATCAAACCATGACAAGGTGGTTGCTCGTTATGGGGATGCTGATAAGTATGCCTGCTTTTTCGCAGACGGTGGAGGTACCGCTGCATGCGGCGGCAAGAGTGCAGTATGGGGCCGATCGGGTACGGAAAGTGCTGAAGCCTGGCTGGCGGGTGGTGGTGCAGGTGGGTAATGGCGCATCCAAAGAGGGGTTTGTCATCGAGGTAAAGAATAGGGTGATCGATGTCAGAGGGGACGATGCGTCGGGAGCGTTGTATGGATGTCTGGAGCTGGCGGAGCGGATCCGGAGCGGAGCACTGACTGCCGACCGGCCCGGGGCTGCTTTAACCTTCAGCGACCGGCCTGAAATGCCTCTTCGGGGGGCTTGTATCGGGATGCAAAAGCCGGTGCTTCTGCCCGGCAGGGGGCCTTACGAGTATCCTTATACACCTCAAAACTTTCCCTGGTTCTATGACAAAAAGCTTTGGACCCGCTACCTGGATTCCATGGTGGACAATCGGATGAATACCCTGTACCTGTGGAATGGGCATCCTTTTGCGTCATTGGTGCGGCTGCCCGACTATCCTTATGCCGTAGAGGTGGATGATGAAACATTTTCCAGGAACGAAGAAATGTACCGGTGGTTGGCGACCGAGGCCGACCGGCGCGGAATCTGGTTGATACAGTTATTCTATAATATCATTGTATCGAAGCCTTTTGCGGAGCATAATCATATCAAGACGCAGGACAGGAGCCGGCATATCGAGCCGTTGATCGCTGATTATACGAGGAAGTCAATTTCCGCCTTTGTGGCGAAGTATCCCAATGTAGGGTTGATGGTGACGCTGGGAGAAGCTATGGAGGGGGTGGGGCAGGATGACATCGACTGGTTCACCAAGACCATATTGCCCGGGATAAAGGATGGGCTGAAGGTGTTGGACCGGAAGGATGAGCCGCCTGTGGTGTTGCGGGCGCATGATACGAATGGACCGGCGGTGATGAAGGCGGCGTTGCCTGTTTATGGGAATCTTTATGTAGAGTGTAAATACAATGGGGAGGCGTTGACCACTTATACGCCCCGTGGTCCCTGGGCGGAGCTGCATCGGAAGCTGAGCAGCATCAGCAAGGGGCTGATCGAGAATGTGCATATCATGGCGAACCTGGAACCTTTCCGGTGGGGGTCGCCGGATTTTATCCAAAAATGTGTTCAGGCGATGCATAATGATTACCATGCGAGCGGTCTGCATCTGTATCCGCAGGCCTCGTATTGGGACTGGCCGTATACGGCGGACAAGGTGGGTGCGGGGACGGCCGGCGGGGGCCCGGCCAGCCAGGGGACGGCGAGCGGAGGAGGAGCCAGTCGGGGGCCAGCCAGCGGGGGAGCGGTAGCGACCGCGGGCGGGCCGAGGTTGCTGGAGATGGACAGGGATTGGATCTGGTATAAGGCCTGGGCGCGGTATGCCTGGAACTGTCACCGGAATAGGGGGGATGAGATCGTATATTGGAGCAGGCAGCTGGCAGGCCGATATGGGTGCGACGAAGAGCATGGAAAATATATTTTAGAAGCGTATGAGCAGTCGGGTGAGATAGCGCCCAAGCTTCTGCGCAGATTTGGCATTACGGATGGGAACAGGCAGACATTGACGCTGGGGATGTTGATGACACAGCTGATCGATCCGGAACGGTACGGGCTTTTTTCATTGTTGTATGATTCCGAAGGACCGCCGGGCGAGTCGTT
>DASZOW010000374.1:0-6213 GCA_035550615.1 Puia sp. | reverse complement strand
ATATCCATGGCCGCCATAGCTGGGATATTCTGGGACTACAGACGGTCCTATGCATCTTCTGGATGAACCCCTTTTTCTGGTTCATCCGCCGCGAGCTGACGATGGTGCTCGAATATATCGCCGATGCGGCCAGCGGCGCGGAAGGCGACCCGGAAGGATTTGCCCGCATGCTATTACAGGCGTTTACCAGGGGACGCCAACCCGATCTTTCCACCGGATTTTTTAACTCACCGATAAAAAGAAGATTAGCTATGATCACAATGAACCACCGGCCCCGCCGCAATTGGATGCGTAAGGCCATCACACTGCCGGTCCTGGCGACCGCCGTAGTCCTCTTTTCCTGCAGTAAGGATCAGTCCTCCCGGAAGACGCCTTCCGTCACCGGGCAGGACCACGCCGTCATGCTAAAAATAAAAAGAGACGACGCCGAAAGCAAATTGCTAAAATTGCAACTGAGGTACTTTAGGATCGCCTCGGATGGGAAAAACACGGAAGACATAAAAAAGCTGCAGGACAGCGTAGCAACGGTCTATTTCACCGTCCAACCGAAGAACAAAGACTGAATTACTGCTCCGGCGAGGCGTCGGTATCCATAGGCTCTTCTTTCTTCTCCTTCTTGAATTCGAGATGGCCGAATTTATAGGTAAAGTTCAGGCCGAATGACTGGTATGGAACTCTGCGCAGGCTATTGAGTGTAAAATTCGCACCCGCCACCTCCGTCCGCTGTTCAACATAGAAATTAAAGGGATTGGTAGCCGTGAATGCGATACTGGCCTTCTTATTCCAGAATTGCTTGCGCATCGCAAAATTGTAGGAGACAAAGGAGGGATAACGCCCCTGGATCTCGTTCCTCGCGGAATTGAAATTACCGAAGAACTCCATAATGAACGTGGAACTCACCTGGTAGCTCGCGTTTAGATTGATCCGGTAATTAAAACTGTTGACCGCACTTCCACCAAGCGCGCCGGTAGTAATATACCGGTCGAAGATCGAAATATCGCTCCTGATATTCAGCTTCTTGCTCAACGGCACCGAACCATAGATATTGCCGCCGATATTGGTCTCTGAACCCACATTCATCGGCGTGCTCACGGAAACATCATCGTATACGGAATCTCCGAGGAGAAACGAAGAATAATATTCGACAAAAGGCTGGATATCGTGATTGGACCGGCGATAGAAAAGGGAGACATTCAACGCGCTTCCTTTATCGAACGATTTGCTGTATGCAAGCTCGAAATTATCGGCAACTTCCGGCTGCAGAAAGGGATTGCCGCGGCTTAGATTCTTCGGGTCGCTGGCGTTGACGTATGGGTTTAGCCAGCGGTAATTCGGCCTGTGGATACGCCGGCCATAATCGATCTTCAGCGTCTGATCATTCGGGAAGGTATGGGATAGGATCACCGATGGCGCCCAGGTATTGTAGCCGGGGATCTCGGTATCCGGCGCCTTCGAAAAACCTGCATTGGTCTCCGTCCGCTCATAGCGCACCCCGGCTTTTACATCGAGAAATTTAAAGGCAGGAAAGGTGATCGAAGCATAGCCGGCATACACATGACGGCCATACGTAAGGGAATTGGACTGCGAGCTGTCATAAGGATAATCGTCTGTGGAGGGATCGAATGTATTAACCGGCGAAATGCTGCTGATATTGCGCCACTGGATGCTCCCCCCCGTCTCGAGCCGGACATTATCGCCAAACGGCTGTACATAATCCACCCGCAGATTGGTCTCCCGGTCATGCCCACTGCTGGAGCCCTGCGAGCCGGCATAGGTGGAATCGCCATTCGGCAGGCTCTGGGCCTGCCCATATGAGTTGCTATTGGAACCCTGGCTGCCATCCAGCGAGACATCGAGCTCCCTGTCCTCCTGCGAAAAGGTCTTTTTATAACGCAGATTCCAATCGAACGAATGCGCCCGGAACTGGCTGTTGTTACGCACCAGGCTAAGCTGGTCGGAAGCTATGGCGCCGCCAGGGTCTGCATACTGCATCTGCTCCTGGCCATAAGACCCGTGGCTGTTGCTGCCGAAATTGTCGAAACCGGCATTCGCAGAGAACGTGCTCTGCTTACTGGGCGTCCATTCGAACCCAAGTCCGGATTCGAACCCGTTCCGCACGAAACGGCTGCTGCCATCATTCTGGAAAAGTCCACTGGTCTTATTACCCGCTGAATCGTAGGAATAACGCACAGAGGATTTATGCGTGATGGAAGGTAGTTGCGCATTGCCGCTGAAAAAGGCGCTGACCCCGAAATCTCCATGTTTTGCATGAAGATTAAGCGAACCGTTCTGCAGCCGGGAGCCGCCGGTAACGCTTATGTTCCCATTGACGCCATTCATCTTGTTGTCCTTGAGGATGATATTGATGATACCGCCGGTCCCCTCCGCATCGTATTTGGCGCCGGGACTGGTGATGACCTCTATACTCTTGATCTGGCTGGCAGGAATGGCCGCCAGCGCATCCGCCAGGTTGTTCCCAAAAATGCTGGATGGCCGGCCGTTTATAAGAAACAAAATATTGCTATTCCCCATGATATCGACATTGCCGTCTACGTCGACGGAGACCGTGGGAACTTTTTTCAGTACATCGCTGGCGACGCCACCCAACGAGGTGACATCTTTCTCTACATTGTAGACCATCTTATCGAGCTTGTTCTCTACAAGTCCCTTGGTAGCCGTTACGGTCACGGCCTGAAGATCGTTGGCTTGTTTAGGGACGCCGATATCGCCGAGGGACAGATGCGATTTTTTCCCGTCGAGCGCATAAGGTCCGAGCGTACGCGAACCATAACCGATAATATCGATCACGATGGTATACGATCCCGGCGCAACGCCGTCGATGGAAAACTGTCCTTTGCTGCGCGTCATTCCCCCTCCCGAAGGCTTGGCATCGGCGCCAGGCTTTCCACCGTCCGTACCCCGAAAGAGTGAGATCGTGGCGTATTGGAGTGGCTGATGCGAAAGGGAGTCGATAATGCGGCCGGTGATACGGATTCCGCCTTTTTCTTGTGCCGCCGGCTCCTGGCTCCTGGCGATCCCCAGACAGCCTAACGAAAGTAGAATGATATAAAAGGTCCTCATGGTCAGGGCGCAAAGATCGCATACAATGCTGAATAAAAGCTGTTTCGCGTGATGAGCGGCGCACCCTATATGAGGAGTGGGTCTATATCTCGACCCCGAACAGGGTAAACGTAATAAGTAACAGCCCGATCACGATCAGCCCGGAGTACACATAGAAAAAAAATGTGTTACCATGAAGCCGCCGGTTAAAGTACCTTCCTAAAAATATGGCGGGTATCGTCGCCGGGAGACAGACCAGGAAGTATTTAAGGACTATCCACCCCAATAGCCCCTTGATCGCATAAGCCACGACCCCCACAAGACTCGCAGGCAAAAAATAGGCTTGCAGCGTGGCTCTGAAATGTTTGGCGCTCCATCGCCGCATATTGCCATATACGACAAGCGGCGGACCATTGAGCCCGTACGCCCCGCCCAGCACCCCGGACAAAAATCCGCAGACAAATAGCCAGGACCGGTTATCGCGCTCCAGGTGCAACGAATCTTTTGCCAGCAACGTATAGCTGCTATACCCAATGATCAGCAGACCCAGCGCGAGCTTTACCCAATGCTCATTCCCATACGTCAGGATCAGCAGCCCGAACGGAATGCCGGGAAGCGCATAGAGAATAAGCCATTTGGCGCTCTCGAGATGGATCTCGCGGTGATCCTGGACCACCACCATGAGCGCGATGAACACGGAAAGTAGAACGGAAAGCGGGACCGCCAGTTCCAACGGAATGAATAACACCAGAAGGGGAACCGCTACCAGCGATTCCCCAAAACCGAATGTCGAACGCACCAGCGTCGCAAAAAAAGCTATTACGATTATCGCAATAATGTTCTCATAATTTATCGATCCATTTCTTTACCTCTTCTTTGGTTTGCCCGGTCTTTTTTTGGAGGCGGCCATACAATTCGTCTTCTTTACCTTCTTCATACTTCAGATCGTCATCCGTCAGATCGGCATACCGCTGTTTGATCTTGCCTTTGAGCTCATTCCAATTACCCTTTAACTTGAGGCTGCTGCTGCTTGTATTCGTTTCCATAAATTGCGTTTTAGTGATTAAACAAAATAGGTCATACCCGGTACTTTGCAAATCGCGGTCCACGCAATACTGCGGAAATAATTACGCAGGATTCGGTATTTTAAGCGCTATTCCGCGCCGCATTGATGATCCCGAACGAAGCCCGCATGATCAGCTTCTCATACACCTCCTTCATCGCCTTATTCCCACCCGCCTTCTCCAACACGTTGAACTTCGTCAGGGCATACTGCTGGATCGTGCTCAGCGGCAGAACGATCCGCTCCCGCATCTGTATCGAAAGCTGGTCTACCGGGTAATCCGCCATCAATTCATTCTTCCCGGAAAGCTTGAAAATATATCGTTTCGTCAGCTCGAACTCATCATACATCAACGTCCAGATCTCCCCATACACGGGATGCACCGCTAAATGCTCCGTCAGCGGAAAGAAACATTTCTTCATCGCCATCTCACAATTGTCCAGCAGCGTCCTGAAAAAAGGCGAGTCGTTATACAACCGCTTCACCGCCGGCCATTTGCCCTGCTTGTCCAAAACCTGCAACGCCTTCCCGACCCCATAGTACCCGGGGACATTCTGCTTCAACTGACTCCACGAACCCACAAAGGGGATAGCCCGCAGATCCTTGAGCTCCAGCCTCCCCGAATTCTTCCGTTTAGTAGGCCGGCTCGCGATATTCGTCTCATTATAAAACCGCAGCGGACTCACATCGTTCAGATAAGGCAGGAAATACGGATGCTCCTTCAACGCGGAATAAGCCGCATAGCTCTCCTGCGCCAACGCCTCCAGCAACGCCTCCTCGTCGGCCTGCAACGTCACCTCCTTCGAAGAAAAAAGATCGTTCGAAATGCCGGCATGGATCAGCTGCTCGATATTATATTGCGCCGTATCGATCGTCCCGAAATTCGAGCTTACGGTCTGTCCCTGTATCGTCAGCTGGATCTGGTTATTGGCGATATTCTTGCCCATCGACGCATAGAACCGGTGCGTCTTACCACCACCACGCGCAGGAGGACCACCACGGCCATCAAAGAACACGACATCGATATCATATTTCCGGGAGACGATCGTCAGCTCTTCCTTGGCCTTGTAGATCGCCCAGTTCGCCATCAGATAGCCTCCATCCTTAGTGCCATCCGAAAAACCCAGCATAATGGTCTGCATGTTCCCCCGCTGCTTCAGATGCTGCCGGTAGGCCGGGTTTTCATACAGCTCCTTCATGACTTCCGCACACGCCTTCAGATCGTCTACCGACTCGAAAAGCGGCACGATATCGATGGTCAGGTCCTTCTTCGTCCAGCCACTGAGCAGGAAGATGCCCATCACCTCCAGCACATCCAGCGGGCTGCTGCTGTGGCTGATGATATACCGGCTGCATCCGTTCTCGCCATTGGCCTGCTGGATCTTCCGCACGACGCCGATCACCTCCAGCGTGTCCTTGATCAGCGGGTCTGAATATTTCGACGAATCTACCTTACCCTTTAACTCCGTCAGTAACGCGATCTTCTGCGCATCCGGTAACGATGTATAGTCGGCCGGTAACAAACCCTCGTCAGAAGCGGCCACGGCAGCCATCAGGTTGGTATGAACCGAACTGTCCTGCCGGATATCCAGCGTGGCAAAATACAACCCGAAGATCATCACCTTTCCGATCAGGTTGTCTACCATGCTCAGGAAAAGGCTGTTGTGCTGATAAATGATGATCTCCCTGATCTGCCCGAGTACCTCGAGGATCTCATCCTGGCACAAATCCGTCCTCAAACCCGGCACAAAAATATTATTATACAGCTTCTGCTCGAGCTCGGCGATCAACACATCGACACCCTTAAAGGTAAGCCGGCGCTTCAGCCGCCGCACATCCAGGTAATAACATTTGATGATCGCACCCCGCAACGCCTCCGCCACCCTCAACGTCGTATCGGAATTCACGTATGGATTCCCATCCCGATCCCCACCAGGCCAGAAACCCATCCTGATCACCGGGTTCTTCTTGTCCACCGAATGCGGGAACTGATCATGCAACGCGGAAAGGATCCGGCCGCTGGCATGATAGAACACATTCTCCAGGTACCAGACCAGGCTGATGGCCTCGTCGTAAGGGGTCGGCTTTTG
>DASZOW010000373.1:0-13327 GCA_035550615.1 Puia sp. | reverse complement strand
ATCGGTGGATGTGGTGCTCATGGATATCCATATCCGTGGTAAGCGGGATGGGGTGGAGACGGCTGCCGAGTTGATGCGGATGAGGGCGGTGCCGATCGTCTATCTGAGTGCGTTGACGGACCCGGGAACGGTGGCACGGGTAAAGGATACGCATCCGGCGGCTTTTCTGACGAAGCCGTATAGCATGCCGAATGTGCGGATCGCGATAGAGCTGGCGCTGTCGAATTTTGCGGTGAGCAGGGAGAATTCACCGCACTTAAGGGTAGTCGGTGGCGATCGGGCGGCAGGTGGCGAGCGGGGCGCAGGTGGCGATCGGGCGGCAGGCAGCGATCGGGAAACGATCCTGCAACTGGAGGACAGCATCTTTGTCAAGAACAATGTTCAGTTCGTGAAGATCGCGTTGCAGGACATCTTGTATCTCGAGGCCGACAATAATTATGTGCAGCTTTACACGCCGGAACGCAAATTTGCTTTGCGGGTATCGCTCGGGCAACTGCTGGAGAAGATCCAATGCAAGAAGCTGGTGCGGATACACCGGAGTTATGCGGTCAATATCGACCGGATGTCGTCATTCTCCGATGGCGAGGTTTGTCTTGGGAAGATGACGCTGCCGCTCGGCAGGAATTACCGCGAGGAGTTTTTGAATAAATTCTATTTTAAGTAAGGGTGGGTCATTAGACGAAGCCGCGAGGCGGAGCCGCCGACGTTCACATACAAAATCCCGCAGTTCACATACATCGGCCCCCGGAGAAGGGCGGGTTGGGGCTAGTTTTACGGCCTACGAAACCTGAAGCTATGCCAGAAATGCCTGCTGTCCTCGACGACACCTACGTCGGAGAGATCCGAATGATCGCCAACAACTATGCTCCCAATGGATATTTGCTTTGCAATGGCGCACCGGTTTCCATTGCTCAGTATGAAGCCCTCTACACGCTCATAGGCACGACCTATGGCGGCGATGGGATTACTTCTTTTAATCTGCCTGATATGCGTGGCAGGGTCCCGGTACATGTCAGTGACTTTTACCCCCTAGGCCTGATGAGTGGCGCGGAGCAGGTTAGTCTTTTGGAGGCTAATCTGCCTGCCCACACACATTCGGTGAAAGCTTCCGATAAGGGCGGCAGTGATGCGCCCAAGGACCTTGCCTGGGGCCCGGGAACCGCTGACTGCTATAATGCACCGACGCAGTTTATGTCGCAGATGAGTACGCTGGGGATCAGTACATCGGGGAAGAGTGTGGCGCACGATAATATGTCGCCATTCCTCGCCGTCAACTTCATCATTGCCTACGAAGGGATCTATCCGCCGCACCCGAATGAGCATGCGTTGCCATTGGAGCAGCCGGAGGCTTCGGGACGGTAGAGGCCAGGGGTGGTCGCGGGCCTGGCGCGGGGCTTCGGGGGAGGGGCGCGGGGGCGCGGCAGATGCGGCACGGGCACACTGGTTTTTCAAAATTCGTTTAAACTCAGATCATCATGCAATATCTCTCGGAGATCCGCATCTTTAGTTTTGGCTTTGCGCCGCAGGGCTGGTTCCAATGTAACGGTCAACGACTGCTGATAAGCCAGTATCAGGCAATGTACAGTCTGCTTGGAAGCACGTTCGGCGGGGATAACAGGACATATTTCAACCTCCCGGATTTCCGCGGCAGGACGCCGATGAACTGGAATAATAATAGTTATGTCTGGGGTCAGGCAGGGGGTGAGGCGGCACATGCGCTGACGGTCGGCGAAATACCTTCCCACAAGCATATGGCTTCGGCGAGCTCGATGTCGCCGGACAAGAGCAGCCCCGCGGGTTCCAATTGGGCATCGAATACGGGTTACCAGGTGTACGGCTCGAACCCGGTGCTTGCGATGTCGCCGCAGGCGTTGATGACCGCGGGTCTGGGCGTCCCCCACCAGAACATGTCGCCATTTCTGACATTGAATATATGTATTGCGATGACGGGAATTTATCCGACGCGCCCTTAGTAATCCAGACGCCCTTAGTAATCCAGACGTCCTTGATATTTAATCGCCCTTAATCATTTTTTAAAAAAGCCATTATGCCTTATTTAGGTGAGATCACGATGTTTGCCTGCGGTTTTACGCCGAACTATTTTACCGGGTGCAACGGGCAGTTGCTGCCCATCCCCAGAAACACGGCGCTTTTTTCGTTGATTGAGACGACATACGGGGGCAATGGGACGACAACCTTTGCGATGCCGGATCTCGGCGGGGTGTCGCCGTTGGGCGCGGGACAGGGGCCTGGGCTTTCGCCGCGAGACCTTGGCGAGAAAGGCGGGGAGTCTTACGTGGTGCTCAACGCCGACCAGATGGCGAGCCA
The DNA here is from genome assembly GCA_035550615.1 of Puia sp. Classification (GTDB taxonomy): domain Bacteria; phylum Bacteroidota; class Bacteroidia; order Chitinophagales; family Chitinophagaceae; genus Puia. The sequence goes on along the minus strand of DASZOW010000373.1, from coordinate 10,999 downwards.
CTCACATCATCCGGCGGCTCTTTCCGGCGCCAAGATTGCCACTCCCGCCAATGACGTCTGGTCCAACCCCGGGAATGAGCGACCGATCCCCAGCTTTTATGCTTCGCAAATGGTAAACCCACAGGCTATGAATACGGGTTTGATCGGCGCGACAGGCGGCGGCGGACCTCATAATAATCTTATGCCTTTCCTGGTGGTCACGATAGGTATTTGTACGGCGGGTGAATTCCCACCGCACGGATGATAGGTATTTTGTGTCCAGGGATTGCTGACCTATAAATTTTATCGTATGAAAAGAAGTGTACTGCTTTTTGGGAAAAAGGGCTTCGGGGCTTTAGCTGCCCTGTTTTTTCTTTTGCCTATGCCGGGCTATGCCGGCAACGTTACTGTATCCAATACGTCGCAATTCGTCTCGGCCTTGAGCACTGCGGATGCCGCCAGTACTTCGACGACGATAACTATGAACGCGGGAACGTACTCGCTCAGCAGCTCGCTGATTTTCGGGAGCCATGATAACGTGACCCTGACGATCGTGGCCTCGGGAGCTGTGGTCATCCAGGCGCCGTCGGGAGACCGCATCATCATTCTGAATGACGACGGAACGAGGCAGAACCTCAGTGTGTCGATCACGGGCGTTACGTTCGAGAACGGCAGGGCGAATGATAATTTCGGCGGCGGGGCGATCTTATGCGGCGGCCCGGGCAATTCCTATACGTTCACCAACTGTGTTTTTACGAACAATGCGTCACAGGTCTCTGCCGGCAATACGAACGGCGGAGCGGTCAATATGAGCGGCGGCGGCGCCTTTACTTTCACGAACTGCACTTTTACGAACAACTCGGTTCCCGACGGGAATGGCGGCGCGTTGACCTTTTTTCAACAGAACATCGCGAGCTCGCTGGCTGTGACGGGCTGCACATTCAACGGGAATTCGGCGGCGACCTCCGAAACTTTTACACCGGTAGGCGGGGCCATCTGGATCTCGGCAGAACCCGGTGGACTTTCATCTTCGGTTTCGATAACGAAGAACACGTTTATCAATAACACGGATGCCCAGGGTCAGGGCGGGGCCATCGAAATACTGAACGGCGCGACAACGCCTACGGCTTTTATCAATTACAATCGTTTCTACCAGAATACGGCAGGGCAATTCGCCGATGTGGCGATGGGTGCGGCTTCGGGTGGAGGGGATGTCGATATTTCCAATAACTGGTGGGGAAGCAATGTGTCGCCGGTGAGCGGCGGGACGCCTCTTGCCGGGATTACGGGTACAGGTGGCTCGGGCTCCTTGGTCGCCACGCCATTTTTGGAACTTACCTGCTCGGGCAGCGCGGCGAGCCTCTGCGGCGGGTCGGCGGGCAATTCAACGACGGTGACGGCGAGCTTTGTCAAGAACAGTGCAGGGACGAGCATTCCTGTTGGGAATCTTAGCGCGTTGGTCGGACTGCCGGTGAGTTTTTCTTCTACGGAGGGAGCTCTCTCCGGCGCACAACTGACGATCCAATCCGGCGGAACTGCGACGGCAACCTTTACGGACAATGGGACTGCGGGGTCCGACGATGTTCATGCGGTAGTGGACGGGGTGCCTAACACCGACGCGGTAGCGGATGCGCATATTACGGTCAATGCGCCTGCTTCGCTGGCGTCTTCTGCGGCTTCGGGCACGGTAACGGCGGGGAGCAGCACACCGGCGGTTACGGATGGCAGTTGTAATGCGATCTGCCTCATCACGCCCGGCGGGGCTTCGCCTTTGAGCGGGAGCGTTACGGCGCGGGTGACGATCGACGGGTCGTTGCAATCCGATGCGGGGCAGCCTTATCTAACGCGTCACTACGATATAGAACCTGTGGCCGGCGCTGCGACGGCAACCGCGACGATCACGCTTTATTTCTTACAGGGTGAATTTGATTTGTACAATGCTTCTGTGTCCGACCCCAGCCAGAAGCTGCCTACTGCGGCCACCGATATGACGGGAAGGGGTAATCTCACTATTACGCAATTTCATGGTACGGGTACGGCACCCGGCAGCTATACCGGTTGGACAGGAACCGGGCCGGCGTCGGTGCTTATTACGCCAGGGGCGTCCAATGTGGTATGGAATAGCGCTAAAAGCTGGTGGGAGGTAAGTTTTTCTGTGACGGGCTTCAGTGGGTTTTATGTTACGGGGCCGATGGCGTTTCCGCTGCCAGTGGTGTTGGAAGGGTTTGGCGGGCTGAAGTCGGGTTCGGGGGTGCTGCTGAACTGGAAGGTGGCGGAGGAATCGGGCTTGGCGCGGTATGAGGTGCAGCGGTCGGATGATGGGGTTGGGTTTTCGACGGTCGGGGAGGTAGTGGCTTCGGGGGCCGCGTCGGGATCGGGGACCGTGTCGGGATCGGGGGCCGGGGGATCGTCTTCGGGGGCCGAGGGATCGTCTTCGGGGGCTGCGGCAGGCGGGGCAGGGTCGTACCGGTTCTTTGACGGGGCGCCGGTGGCGGGGAAGAATTTTTACCGGCTGCGGATGGTGAATATGGACGGCAGCTTTACATATAGCCAGGTGATCGTCGTGGATGTCACGGCTGAGGAAGGAGGACAGTGGGTAAGGGCGCAGAGAAATCCCTGGTCGGGGGCATGCTCGGTGGTGGTGACTGCGGAGGCCGGAGGCCAGGTGAGCATGCGGTTGGCGGATGTATCGGGTAAGGCGCTCTGGCATGGCGATTGGACGCTGGGCGCGGGCGCGAATACGTTGTTGCTTCCGCAGACGGCTACGCTGGCGCCGGGGATCTACTTCCTATCGGTGTTGGGGCGGCAGGGGATGCAGACGATCAAGTTGGTGAAGGAATAGGGATAATTAATTGGTTGTCAGTCTGCTAGTTGTTCTGGTTGCCTGGTTTAGCGATTATCTTGTCAACTTGTCAAATAAAACTTATCTTTATTTGAAATTTTGGCTATGGAGATTATGAGCGTTGGTGAATTTAAGGCTAAGTTCTCTGAAGTACTCAAAAAGGTGCTTGCCGGAGAAGAAATTGCCATTTCATACGGGAAAAGCAAAAATATCGTTGCCCGGTTGGTTCCCAAGAAATCTGCAAAAAAGGAAAGGCGGAAGATCGGCATTCTCGAAGGAAAAGGTCGTGTCAATTTCAGTAAGGATTTTAAAATGACTGAAGAGGAATTTTTAGGGCTATGATCTATTTGCTGGATACACACTATATGTTGTGGGCACTAACGGATACCTCGAAGTTGTCAACGAAAGTAAGGGATGTAATTACCCACCCTGATAACCGGATTGTCATCAGCACCATTAGCTTCTGGGAAGTGTCTTTGAAAGCTTCCATAGGGAAAATAGAGATCATGGGATTTGCTCCGGAGGACTTGCCGGATGCATGCACGCAAATGGGTTTTGAAATTGTGTCTTTGGCATCCGGGGAAAGCAGTTCGTATCATAAATTACGGGGTCGATATCACAAGGATCCTTTTGACAGGATGCTCATTTGGACGGCAATTTGCAATGGTTATACGCTCATCAGCGCAGACAGCCACGTAAAAAAATATACATCCGAGGGATTACGCATAATGTCGGCTTAGGGTCGAATGGTTAACTTTTTTAAGTTCGAGGAAAGCAATGGCCGCCTGGCCGCATGGGAGTTTAAATGGAATCCCAATGCCAAAGGGAAGATACCCGCGACATTCCTCGAGGCTTATCCGAATATGGAGACAGGGATGATAATTCCGAGGAATATGGAAGACTGGTTATTGAGATAGAAGGCAAAACATGGCTCTTCCGTCGAAGTAGGGTTATAGGCCCTTTGACTGCCGGAGGGTATAGTGTACCGTTAGCTGAGCGGCCATATTGTTGCCGTAGGCGCCGCTGCTGAGGGTGTTGCCGTTGACATCGGAAAAGGTCAGCTCTTTTGTGATCGGTTTGAACCCCTGGATATAACGGATGCCGACGCTGAAGCCTGCGGGCAGGTCGTAAAAGATCCCGGCGGCAATCCCTGAGTCAAAAGATCTAAAAAGACCATGGGTGGCGCCGCTATAATTACCCGAGTGATAGCTTGCTGAGAGGAGAACGCTGATCTCCGGTCCGGCCTGTACGGTGAAGCGGTTGGTGAGATGGAAATTACACAGGATGGGCAGGCTCAGATAATTCAGTCGTTCGGAAGATGATGGGACGCCGGATTCGCTGTGTTGGCTGCCGCCTTTGGCGGAATAGAGGAGGTCGGCTTCGATGCCGATCTTTTGTGCTACAGGCAGCTCGCCGAAGATGCCGGCGTGGAGGCCCGATTTCCAGTCGCTATGGAGGGTGTACAAATTATAAGCGGTTTCGTTGAGACCGGCGCTGACTCCGAGGCGGAGTTTGGCTTGGGCGCGTGCGAAAGTGACGATGGTCGACAGGGCGAGGAGGAGCGTTAATTTTTTCATTGGGGCTCTAACGGTTTCGGCCGCATGGTAATTGTGTGGGCAAAGCAAAGACGGATATCAGCAGACAAAATTTGATGTGAGCGCGAGTCGGCCGTGGGGAATTAGGGGTTAGCGGGGCGAAAATGGCCGCAGGGTTTGCGCGGAGCGGCGGGCCGTGGCAGGGGGCTTGTGGATAATTGGCGATTGGGCGCCCGACGGCCGTCGCCGATTTGGTGCGTGTACATGGTAAATTGCCGTAATTTTAAGAGATATGAGCTACTATAGTTCAGAGATGGCGCGGATCATGGCCGAGCACCTGCCCAAGCCGGAGACGATCCAGCCGGTGATCCGTGCACGCCGGATGATCGAGAAGCACGCCTGTGAAGGGATCGACCTCGACATGATGGCGAGCGAGGCTTGTCTCTCGAAATTTCATTTTTCGCGGCTCTTCAGGCGATGTTATGGTTGCACGCCGCATCAGTATCTTACGGAGCGCAGGATCGAGGAGGCCAAGGGGCTGCTTGCGCGGGGGGCTTCGGTGGAGGAGGCGTGTTTCGGGACGGGGTTTGCGAGTGTGCCGAGCTTTGCGTTGCTATTCCGGCGGCAGACGGGGATGGCGCCGCGGGTGTTTCGGGCGCGGGCGGTCCAGGGCGGGCGGGCGTGGAGTGAGCGGCCAGGCGGGCGTGAGCGGGGGGCCTGAGTGGGGGGCGGGTATGAGTGGCGCGGGCGTGATCGGCCAGGCGGCGCGAGCGGGGGCGGGTCTGAGCCCGGGGAGATGAGGCCGGGGACTGTAGGAGGCGGAGGGAAATGAGCAAGATCGGATAGATTTGGGCGGACCGCGGCGATATCTTTGTCCTATACCAAACATCATCATCCTTATGCGAATTCGTCTTGTCAGCGTGCTTGTCCGCGACCAGCAACACGCGCTCCGCTTCTATACGGAGGTCCTGGGTTTTGTCAAGAAGATCGAGATTCCGATGGGCGAACATGCCTGGCTGACCGTGGTCCCGAGGGAGGAGCCCGATGGCCCGGAAGTGGTGCTCGAACCGATGGGCTTTCCGCCGGCGAGGACGTATCAGCAGGCGCTTTTCGAGGCGGGGATACCGCTGACGGCTTTTCAGGTAAACAGTGTCGATGAGACTTACCGGGTGCTGGTGGGGAAAGGGGTGGCGTTCAGCATGCCGCCGACGGTTATGGGCACGGCGAAACTAGCGGTGTTTGATGATACGTGTGGGAATAATATTCAGGTATTTGAGGTGTTATGAGAAGAGGGCGCGGCCCGGGACGGGACGCGGCTATGTAGGCCGTTAGGCTTGGGCGTTTCGGGGCCTTGTGGCTTCGGGGCGGAGTCTCGGGGTATCTGGGCTTCGGGGCTTCGGGGCGAGGCCTCGGCGCCGTTAGGCCTTACCGTTATACGCTGTGCTGATGACCCCGATGATCTCGGCCAGTTCGTGGAGGGTGTTGGGTTTTTTGAAGTAGCGCTCCGCCCCGTGAGCCGTGCATTCGCTGACGTGATCGGGATTGTCGGACGTGCTCCACACGAATTTTCGGATTGCGTTATAACGAGGATTGCCGGTGATGATCTTCAGCACCTGGTTGCCATCGAGGATCGGCATGCGATAATCCAGCAACAGCACTTTTGGCAACTGGTAGCTGGGGCATTTTTCCAGAAAGGATAATACTTCATTCCCGTCTTTGAAGAATTTTACGGAGGCGTCCGGCGCGGCTTCGGCAAAATGTTTTATGAAGAGACGTTGGTCATCTTCGTCGTCCTCGGCCACCAGGATGTAGTGAAACGCGCTTTTCATAGCGTACTAATGTACGACAATAGTCGTTCCCTGGATGGGAATCTTTTCTGCGGCGCTAGGGGCGGTTAGACAAGCGGGTATGCTGCCGGCGGGTGGCGAGGGCCCGTGCGCAGGCAATGGTTAGAGGCTCATGCCGCCTGATGCTTCGATACGTTGCCCATTGACCCACCTGGCGTCTTGTGAACAGTGGAAGGCTACGCCGCCGCCGATGTCTTCGGCCTCGCCGGGGGCGGAGGGCGGTGACGCTGGTGTCCATACTTCGGAGCTGCTCGCTGTTGCGCAGATGTCCGCCGCTGATGTCGGTGAGAATGGCGCCGGGCTCGACGCCGGATGGCAGTTCGTGGACGACGATCAGCGGAGCCACGGGGCTGACGTATCACCCCGGTAGTGTGAACGCTACGACCTATTACCAGGTAGTGGTGACCTGCGGTTCGACGGCGGCGAGCAGCAATGCGGCGGTGATACAGGTAGGAGCCGTAAGCGGCGACTGGAGCTATGTAAGGACGAGGGACATTACACGGCCCGGGGTTGTGGATGCCGGGATTGCCAATGGGTTAACCAACCCAGCGGATGTCAAACAAGTAACGCAGTATGTTGATGGGCTGGGAAGGCCTTTGGAAGAAGTTTCGATGGAGGCCAGTCCCGCTGGAAACGATATAGTTACGATGCATATATATGATGCCGTGGGTCGCGAGGCTACTAAATACCTACCGTACACCAGCTCCACGGATGATGGAAATTATAAGGCGGATGCTTATGGCGAGCAGCAGACGTTCAATTCGACACAGTTCCCGGGAGAGCAATTTTTCTATGGCCAGACTAATTATGAGCCGAGCCCTTTGAACCGGCCGTTGGCGACATTCGCGCCGGGCAACAGTTGGGCGGGTAGTAACCGTGGCGTGAACACAGGGTATATGGTGGCCGGCGCTAACGACAGTGTAGTCTTGTGGACGATCGCATCGGCGGCGGGCAGTTTGCCGGTGGCTCAGGGCAACTATGCGGCTAATGCGCTGTATAAGACGTCGACGACGGACGAGAACGGTCACGAGGTAATGGAATACAAAGATCAGCAAGGAGAGGTGTTGTTGAAGAAGGTTCAGCTTTGGGATGTACCAGCGGCGGGTCCTTCCGGTTGGCTGAACACCTACTATGTCTATGATACGCTTGGAAATTTGCGGTTCGTGATACCGCCGAAGGCGGTGGCGTGGTTGGCAGCCAATGGGTGGAGCTTCGCTGCCGGCGGGGGGGTGACGGTGGCCTCGGAGCTGTGTTTTCGGTACGAATATGATGAGCGGAAGCGGATGATCGTGAAAAAGGTGCCGGGTGCCGGCGAGAGCTGGATGGTGTATGATAACCGGGACCGGCTGGTGATGTCGCAGGATGCTAATCTGCGGGGCTCCAATCAGTGGCTGGTGACGCGTTACGATGGGCTCAACCGGCCGATGGAGACGGGGCTGATCAATTCTTCGGCCGACCGGGGAACGATGGAAACGACGGTAACTGGCCAATCCGTCAATACGACGATCGGGACAAGCAGCGATCAAGTGGTGCTGGACCCGGTGCCCACGGGGACTCCCCTGCATGCCGGCGTCGATGGCGACCGGAATAACGGGCAATTCTAGTTTATTTATTACTGATAATACGGGACCGGTGTATGCAGTACCGCCGACGCCTGATATGACGACACGTGGCGAGGTCACCGGGACGCAGACGCTGGTCATGGGGACTTCCGGACAGTATTTGTCGACCGTGAATTTCTACGACGACCGGGGACGTGCGATCCAGGCGCAATCGGTGAACTATACGGGTGGGGTGGATACCATGACTACCCAATATGATTTTACCGGAAAACCGCTGCGGAGCCTGTTGGGTCAGGCCAAGGTGACGAATACGGCACAGTATCACCGGGTGTTGACCAAGACGAATTATGATGCCGGTTTTCGCGTGACGAGTGTTTGGAAGAATATCGATGGGGCAGCCAGTGATCAGATCATCGACAGCATGCAGTACAATGAGCTGGGACAGCTGCATAATAAGCTATTGGGCAAGGATGCTGTTACCGGGGCGCCCCTGGATAATGTGGTGTATGACTATAATATCCGCGGATGGCTCACCGGGATGAATAAGGCGTATGTCGATGGGATGGAGAATCATTACTTCGGTATGCAGTTAGGCTATGACCAGGGGGTGGAGGGGCCTCCCTCTACGCAGGTGTCGCAGTTCAATGGCAATATTTGCGGCGAGGTTTGGAAGACAGCCGGAGACGGGCTACGTCGGAAGTACGACTTCAAATATGACAATGTGAACCGCATTACGCGTGCCGAATACAACAAGAACAGCAGCGGCGACATCTGGGATACGAATACGGAGAACTTCGGCATGTGGGGTTTCGACCAGGATAATGGATACGGGATCAAATACGACGAGAACGGGAATATGCAGATGATGATCCTTGCCGGGCAGAAAGGCGTCGGCGCTCCACAGGTGATCAACGCGATGCGATATACCTATTTCCCCAACAGCAATAAGCTGCAACAGGTGTCGGACGATAACAACGACCCCACGACCCAGCTGGGAAATTTCCACTATGACGGGTCCACCAAGACTGGTACGGATTATGGATATGATGGGAATGGAAATTTGGTGCTGGACAACAACAAGAAGATCGACAAGATCGCATACAACTATCTGAATCTGCCGCAGTTGGTGCATATAAACGGCAAGGGAAACATTTTGTATACCTATGACGCAGCCGGTACGAAACTGACCAAGCAGGTTATAGACAGTGCAGCGGGAATGGCAACGACGACGCTCTACCTGGACGGCTTCCAATATCAACGACGAACACCGATGGCTTCGCCTTCCGGCGGGGTCGATACCTTGCAGTTTGCCGGCCATGAGGAAGGGCGGGCGCGTTGGGCATTCCATAAATACCTGAACGGGGATTCGGCCTATGCGTGGGAATATGACTTTTACGAGCGGGACCATCTGGGTAATACGCGGGTGTTGCTTTCGCAGGAAAAGGATACGGCGCAATATCTGGCGTCGATGGAGGCGGCATATAGGCACACCGAGGATGCGTTATTTTATGGGATCGACTCGACCTGCGTGCCCAGGCCGGCCGGCTACCCGGATGACCAAACTTATACCAATCCCAATGACAGCGTGTCACGGGTCAACGGCAGCGGACCGAAGGTCGGTCCGGCCATTATCCTGAAGGTGATGAGCGGGGATAAGGTCGACCTGGGGGTACAATACTATTTTGCCAACGGGACAGGTTCTACGCCATCGCCACTTTCGCCGCAGGATCTGCTGTATTCGCTGGCGAGCGGTATGGTGGGGATCTCACCGGCGATGGGGGAAAGCTTTTCAACGTTGAGCAACCCAAGCGGAAGTCCGCTGTTGGGGGCATTGATGAGTTCCATCAGCAATCAGAGCGGGTCAGGGGGCAGTTTGCCGCAGGCTTATCTGAACTGGGTGCTGCTGGATGACCATTTCAACTATGTAAGCGACAATGGGCAAAGCGGGGCTTTGCAGGTGCAGGCGGCCGGGACGCAGGGAAGCGGGGCGTTACAGCCACCCCTGGCACAGTCGGGGATTAGTATAAAGAAGAGCGGATATTTGTATATTTACGTCAGCAATACCACTCCTGGGTGGGATGTGTTCTTTGATAATTTGAGTGTTACGCATACCAGGGGACCGCTGCTCGAAGAGGATCATTATTATCCGTTTGGGCTTACTATGGCGGGGATATCGGACAAGGCTGTCAAGACGAAATACGCTGAGAATAAATATCGCTTTAACAAGGGATCGGAACTGCAAAACAAAGAGTTTAGTGATGGTAGTGGATTAGAGATGTATGAGACGCACCTCCGCGAGCTTGATCCGCAGTTGGGTAGGTGGTGGCAGATCGATCCGGTATTTTCCAACGGTGTTGATGGAGATGATGAAGTAAACGAGGCGATTACCGAAGGCCTGAAAAGCCAGTCTCCGTATGCTTGCATGGATAATAATCCTGTTCTACGTAACGATCCGAATGGAGACTGCCCACTTTGCGTGATTGCAATTTTGATAGGGTTACTTACGACGTCGGAGCCGGCCGTGGCGCCATCATCAAATCATGCTCATGATCTTCAAGATAATCAAGCCATCAACAAAGCGCACACAGATGCAACTTTACATGCGGCGGGCAGCTTACTGACAGGTGGCGCAAAGATGGTCATGGCAGTCGGAAAGGCAATCTTCGATAGTAGACAGGAAGCTCCAGATCCCCAAAAGTCAAGCAATGCGCCGGCCCAACAAGGTTCAGGAGGAAATACGGGTAAAGGCAAGAATAATTTGCAGATGGACAAAGATGCACAAGGTGATCACAGTACATTCAAACGAGACGATAAGGGCAATATCTATAAATACCAAGAGTGGAAAAAGAATGATCAGAATCCAAATAAATTTGATCCAGGAAAGAGATTTGACGGAGGTAAGCCTGATGGTTCTCCAGGCACGCCTCATGTAAATAAAAAGACAGGAGAGTCGATTTCGACTCCGCATGTAAATGAGCGCGGAGGGAATGGAAGGTCGGCTGAAAATAACGAGTTGCCGGATAATTCTCGATTCAAACCTTCAAATTAATGAAATATGATAGATTGGTTGGAGCATTGGTATCTAAATCAATGCGATGGGGAGTGGGAACATGAATTTGGTATTACTATTCAGACGACAGACAATCCTGGTTGGTTGGTTACTATTGATTTGTCGAATACTAAATTAGAAGAAGTGGAATTGCCCTATACGCTTAAGGAAGAGGCTGAGAATAA
>DASZOW010000372.1:0-6615 GCA_035550615.1 Puia sp. | reverse complement strand
TACCTGTTTCAAACGCATCTCGTCGCCCACCACCCTCTTTCCCTCCGGCAGCGCATCCACCTCCAACAAGATCCTGATCCCTTTCTGATTCACCGCCGTGGAAAAGGAATCCGCCGCCTGCTGCAACGCCACTCCCAGATCAAAGGGCTCCTGGGTAAACTCCAGCTTCCCCTCATCCAGCTTGCTGAAATCGAGCACCGCATTCACCAGCTGCAACATATGCTCCGAAGAATCCTTCAACACCTTGAAATGCTCGCTCTCCTGCAACGGCTCATGATCCTGGATCAGGAGATGTGTAGTGCCGATGATCGCATTCAGCGGCGTCCGAAGCTCATGGCTCATATTGCTCATGAACCGCGCCCTCGTAGCTGCCGCCTTCTCGGCTCTTTCCTTGGCTTGCAGCGTCTCGAACTCCGCGATCTTCAGCGAAGTAATATCCAATATGCTGATCTTGACAAATTGTCTTTCTGAATACTCGAAAGAAACGATACTCACAAACCCATGAAAAGAAGGCTTGTTCTTACGGCCGAAACTGATATCCCCCTGCCAATGTATCGGCGCGCCCGCACTCTTATCGAGCAACCCCCTGATCACCGTCACCATCTCTTTTCCCAGGACATCGCCTACCGCATACCCCCGCACCAACTTTCGATCGTATGGCTCCAAACCGAACAGTTCCACCGCCTTGTCATTGTACTGCCGGATCACAAAAAGCGCCGGGTTCACGATCAGGACCGCATCCAGCGAAGTATTCAGAATGGTATTGGTAAACTTCTGCTCTCGCTTATATCTTCTTTCCTTGGCATCAAGCAACCGCAGCACGACAAAAAAGAACACGATCACCAAAATGAAATTGACGACGATATTCAACACCAGGTGCTTGTTTGCCACGGAATCGGATACCCGCTCCAATACATCCTGGTACGGCATTAGAAGCACGATGGCCATCAGGTTCAACGTCGTCCCGACGATAAAAGTAGTCACTACCAGGTTGTTCTTCCGCACCCGGAGGAAAAAGATCATCGCCATCATAAACGGGAACAGGTACAGATACGAACCCTGCCGCGTACCCTGCACATAACACAGAAAGAAGGAATGCAGATTGACAAAAAGTATGCTGAGGATCTTGGGAAGCTCGAACAGCCCTTTCAGATTCAGCACCATAAAGCCGAACAAGATCACGATGCCCGAGATCTCGATCAGGGCGCTCTGCATCATATGGTCCGGCAGAAAAGAGAGAACATTGATGAGGTTACACCCCATGGCCAGCACAATAAAGGTATTATGCTTCCAAAACTGCGCTTTGGATACAGCAGCCTTCCTGGCAGGGTATGTTGGGTTTTTCGCTTGGCTCAAAAGGGTCAAACATTGGATTTCTCGCTAAATATATGATAAATATCAGTTATTTGCAAGCGCTGCATACCCCATAATAACCCCTACCCCGGACGCCTCCGCCGCGCGTGCGAATACAATAATTTCGTATATTCATTGTGTTCAAAAAACACCTTGCCATATGACTCCCTCCATCAATCGCCGCCAGTTCCTAAGAACGGCCACTACCGCAGCAGCCACATTCACCATCCTCCCACGCCATGTACTCGGAGGAAAAAACTACACCGCCCCGAGCGACATCGTCAACCTCGCCTACATCGGCACGGGTACGGAAGGGATCCGCGAAATGCTTCCCCTCCTCGCTTCGCCCAACATCCGCGTCGTCGCCGTCTGCGACCCCAACAAAGACGCCATCGGCTATAAAGACTGGTCCAAAGAGGGACTCAGGAACGAGATTCGCACGGCGATCAAAGATCCCAACTGGGAACCGGGCGGCGACAACATCATCCCCGGCGGCCGCGAATGCGGCAGATCCATCGTAGAGACCTTCTACGCCAACAACCACCCGGAATATAAATACAAGGAATGTAAAACCTACGCCGACTTCCGCCAGCTGCTCGACAAGGAAAAGAATGTCGATGCCGTGAAAATAATGACCCCCGACCACCTGCACGGCGTCTTCTCCATAGCCGCCATGAAAAGAGGCAAACACGTGATGGTACATAAACCGCTGTCCAACCGCCTCCTCGAAGGCAAAAAGGTCATCGAAATGGCGCGCGACAAAAACGTCATCACCCACCTCATCCCCTGGGATTCCAACGGCTCGATGGACCAGGTCATGACCTGGATCAACGGCGGCGTCATCGGCACGCTCCGGGAAGTGCATAACTGGACCAACCGCCCCGTATGGCCGCAATATGCCACCCTGCCCACCGATAACCCGCCCATCCCGCCGGGATTCGAATGGGATCTCTGGCTCGGCCCCGAAGCGCAACGCCCTTACAGTCCCGAATACACGAACATGGTCTTCCGCGGCTGGTATGACTTCGGCGGCGGCTCCATGGCCGACATGGGCCACTATAGTCTCTGGGTCGTCTTCAAAGCCCTCGAACTCGAAAACCCGACCATCATCCAACCGAACCTGAGTCATGTCGTCGACCTCAACGGCGTCGTCCCCTTCCAGATCAAAAACGATTTCTCCTTCCCCATGGCCAGCTCCACCCGGTTTAAATACCCGGCCAAAGGCTCCCGGCCCCCGGTGGACCTGGTATGGTACGACGGCGGCATCCGCCCACCCGTTCCGGAAGAGCTCCTCGAACAGAACAAAGAGCTGCAGCCGGAAGGCATGATGTTCGTCGGCGACAAAGGCAAGATCCTCGCCGGCTTCCGCGTCGAAAACCCGCAGATCATCTCGGGCACTCGCATGGAAACAGCCCCTCCGACACCCAACGTCAATGAAGACCAAAGGGCGCTGGAAGCCTACCAGGCCTTCGCCGACGCCGTCAAAAGCGGCAAGCAATACCCGGGCTCCTTCCGCGAAGCGGAACATATCACCGAGGCGATCAACCTCTATGCGGCAGCCCTGCGCAGCGCCCGGATGCTTAAATATGATTCCGCCACCCGCACGATCACCAACGTGCCCGACGCCAACAAATATCTTTCACGCGAATACCGGGCCGGATGGAACCCGGACTCGATCTAAAAATGCCGACCATGAATCGCAGGAACTTCCTCACGCAAACCACGCTGGCCGCCTCAGGCCTCGCCTTCTACAAGACCGCCGCAGCAACCGTCATGTCGAAGCTGCCCTACAAAGACATTCCCCTCGGCTTCCAATCCTGGCCCATCAAGGACCGCCTCGCAAAGGACTTCCCGGGAACGCTGAAGATCATGTCGGACATGGGCTATAAGCTCATCGAGCTCTGCTCCCCCGCGGGATACAAAGACATCGGCTTCGGTTTCCTCGCCAACATGCCCACCGCCGACATCAAAAAGACCATCGATGACTCGGGTCTCCATTGCCCCAGCTGCCATTTTGGGTTCGGCGAACTCACCGACCACCTCGACCAAAGCATCGAGTTCGCTCACAACATGGGCCTCACTCAAATGATCTGCAGCACCTTTTGGCTTCCCAAAACATCCCGCCTCAGCGACTACCAGGCCGCCGCCGACAAGCTCAATGCAGCAGCGGCAAAGATCAGCAGCGCAGGCATGCAAACCGGTTTCCACAATCATGATTTTGAATTCGCCACACTCGACGGCACACTCATCTACGATGCCCTCATGGCCCGCTTCGACCCGAAACTGGTAAAGATGCAGTTCCAGACCGAGGTCATCAACCTCGGATATAAAGCGGCTACATATTTCGAGAAATATCCGAAAAGATTCATCTCGGCCCACCTCTCGGACTGGACCGCGGACAAAAAAGAAGTCCCCATCGGCCAGGGCGTCATCGATTGGAAGGAATTCTTCAAAGCCGCCAAAACCGGTGGGGTAAAAAATTATTTTGTGGAAATGCGATTCGACACGCTGGCAGATAGCGAAAAATATCTCGCGAGTCTATAAACTCTTGACCGCCGCGATCATCCGGTCCGCCTCCGGCTGCTGAAAGTTGGTCAGCGCGCCGTCATTGCACGTGAGGACATACCAGACCGTACCCTTCTCACCCGGCTTCTTCACATCCATCCGCTTCAACGTATAGTCCTTATACTTGGCAATGTCGCCGGTATTCCCTTTCTTCAACGCGACCAGGCCCTGCCCGAAATATTTTAGCTGCGCGGCATCCCCGAACTTCAACGTCTCCATATTGACGCTCTGCGACTCCTGCTGGTCCCGGAAATTCAACACATAACAGGTATCCGATTCCCTGATGACCCGTTGCAGATCCAACGGCCACTTGCCGGTACGCGGCTCCATAAGGCTCACCGTACTCGTGTTCACGATCGTGAACTGCGCCTTGGCGAACAAGGGTATTAGAAAGGATAGAACGATTAGCTTCTTCATAGCTTATTGGGTTTTGTATTTTACCATTCCTTGATAGCCTGGGTGATAATATCCGCTTCCGGCTGCTGAAAACTCGTCGAGCCATACTCGGGCCGCAGGATATACCAAATGCCCTCGAACTTCTTATCCGCCCGCGTGATCGTATAATCTTTGAACCGCGCAATATCTCCATTGGTGCCTACCTTCAACGCCGCTAACCCCTTGCTGAAATACCGCAGTTGCTCGATATTCTCAAAGTCCAGCGTGTCCAGCAGAACGCCGTTCATCGTCTCCTGATCTCTGAATATAAGGGAAAAGCTCACACCCGGACGGTCCGTCGTACGCTCCAGGTTGATGGGCCAGGCGCCCCCGCGTACCTCCACCGAATTGTCCTCGTGGGGCCGGGCGGACGATAATAATATCGCCGAAAGCGACACCAAGGAAATTATGCCTAAGATGGTCTTTTTCATACAATAACGGATTGCCACAAGATAAACATCTCGCGTAATATCTGCAACAATCTCGCCAAACTTACTTCTTCGAAAAATCGCCTACATATAAATAAGATATCTTATCGGGGCTGATATATTTTCTTAAAGCGGCATTTACCTGTTCCAGGGTCAGCGCCTTGACCTGCTCTTCATTATAGCTATAGAAATCAAGGTCTTTTCCATCGCTCATATAAGCTGCCAGCCGCGTAGCCAGGCCCTGATCCGTACCCAGACCGATCTTTCGCTGCTGTATCCACGCCGCCACAGCCTTATTCAGCTCATCCTGCCTGAACCCTTCCTGCAAGGTCTTGCCGATCACATCCCTCAATGCGCTATCCAGCCGGTTCTTATACACCGGGTTGAAAATAGCATACGCACCCCACATACACGATGGGTATTTATAGTTGAATGTCATATAACTCCCGGCGCCATAGCTCATCCCCTCCGATTCCCGCAGCCTGCTGGCGATCCGGTTCGTAAGGAAAGCCCCTCCGCCCAGCATCTCATTGGCCATATCCAGCGCCATATAATCCTTATCGCCCTGTTTCAAAGGCAGATTGATCCCGCCTACGAACACCGCATTCTTCTTGTCGGGAATATTGACGACATCCATGCTCCCCTTGACATCGAAATATTTTGGCTCGAGCTCCTTATAAGACTGCTTGCTGTTGAAGCTCCCGAACGTCTTCTCGAGAAAACCCTTGATCGCCGCGGGATCGATAGCCCCGACGAATGCCGCATACCCATGATTCGCCCCATAAAAATCGCCATAGAATTTCTTGACATCATCCACCGGGATGGTCTTCAGATCGATCAGCGTTTCGTCCACCGTTTCTGTATAGAGCGGATCACCTGCGGGATAGGGCGACATCTTCCGCGTGATCGTATTGAACGCCACAAACTGCGGATCGGTACGGCCTCTCTCCAACTCGCTGTTGAGATCGATCAGCAATTTGTCGTATTCATCCTTGTCAAAAGATGGATGCAGCAGGATATCGGCCAGCAGATCCAGCGCCGCGGCGCAATTCTCTTTATCGCTCACGAACTCCACCGTCACGGTAGAGGCGTCACTCCGGGCGGAAGCGATGTTGATGCTCGATTTCAGTTTGTCCAGCTCGTCGTTGATCTGCTTCTTGCTCCTCGTCGTCGTCCCGTTCTTCAGCATATACGGCGCCAGCGCGGAGACGGTGCTCTTGCCCTTCAGGCTTTGCTCATCGCCAAAATGCAGAATGATGCTGCCATAGACCTTGTCGCCCTTTACCGGCTTCTTCAACAACGCATATTTCATCCCATTGCCCAGCTGCCCATAGCTCGTCCGCTTCTTGATATTCGATATAGTCGCCTCCCAGGATTCCGAAGCCACCTGTCCCGCTCCCTTACCCTTATACCCCTTTACCAATGCATCCACATCCGGCCGCTCATTGACGACTACCCGCTCGGGATTCTTGTCCGGGATGAAGACGCCTACCGTCCTGTTGCTCGGCAGATAATATTTCTTCAGACACGCCTGAACATCGGCCAGCTTCAACGCATCGACCCGGTCGCGATAGATATAGAACAGCCGCCAGTCGCCGGCGCCGATGATCTCTGCCAGCCCGATACAAAAATCGATCGTATTGTTCTTCAGATCGGAGATCTGTTTATCCAGCGCATTCTTGGCCCGGTCAAGGTCTTCCTGCGTTACGGTATAGTCTTTCAGATGATCTGCCGCCGTCAGAAATGCCGTCTTGGCGCTGTCCAGGCTCTTACCCTCCGGAACACTGCACTGAAAATACGTCCAGCCCGGATCGTAGGTATCGACGCTATACCC
>DASZOW010000371.1:0-5016 GCA_035550615.1 Puia sp. | reverse complement strand
TTTGTTCTAAGAAAACCCGTGAAAAAACGGTAACCTTTTGCGAATTTTCGCAACAGCCGCCGGTCTGGAAAGCCGCGGTCCGTGCCTGAAAATTTCCGAGATAACAGGAACTTATAAAAAAAGCCCGCAACATCAGCGTGTTACGGGCTTCCGTCTTAAGATAGCTTTAGACCATTGTCGGGAAGACAGGATTCGAACCTGCGACCCCTACGTCCCGAACGTAGTGCGCTACCGGGCTGCGCTACTTCCCGAAGGAAAATTCGGCGAACGGTGAAGTTCGTCAAATGGGACGCAAAAATACGGTTCTGTGGGAACCTGGCAAAATTGATTATTGGGTTTTCTGAATGATTTGGAAGGCTTTACCCAGGTGATCGGTGAGATCGGTGGGGAGCATGCTTTCCTGGGAGTCCGCGGCGGCGGCCAGATCGCCGGCCAGCCCATGCAGATAAACGCCCAGCAACGCGGCTTCGCCGGGAGAATAAGTTTGCCCGAGCAGGGCGGTCAGGATGCCGGTAAGTACGTCGCCGCTGCCCCCTTTAGCCATACCTGCATTACCGGTAGAGTTGAAATAGCTTTTGCCGCCAGGCATGGCGATATAGGTATAATGTCCTTTCAGGACGATGATACACTGATGAAGCTTCGCCATTTCGCGGGCCTTATCCAGCCGGGCATAGTCATCCGGCGAGGGACCGAAAAGCCGCTCGAACTCTTTGGGATGCGGAGTAAGGATAGAGTAGGGAGGCAGGAGGGCCATGAGCTCAGTATGGGCCGACAGGATATTCAGCGCATCGGCATCGACGACCAAAGACTTGCGGTACTGCTTCAGGAGCTCCTGCAAAAAAGCGACCGTCCGCTCATCGGTACCCAGTCCGGGGCCCACACCGACGACGGAATATTTATCGAGCGCCCCGCCAGCTCCGTCGGCCGATGGCAGGACAGTATGGATCTTCTCATCCGGATCTGTAAGGACCATCGCCTCGGGTAGCGTCGACTGGATGATGGCATAACCGCAGCCAGGCACCAGGATGGTCACCAGCCCCGCACCGGTCTTCAGACAGGACCGCCCCGAAAGCACGGCGGCACCGATCTTGCCATAGCTCCCTGTTACAAGCAAGGCGTGGCCGAAATTCCCTTTGTGCGAAAAACTTTTCCGCGGTTTATAGATAGCGCCGATAATGGCGGAATCAAGCAACTCGGCTTCGCTTCCCGTCCGTTGGAGAAAACCCGGATGCAGGCCTATATCGAGGATATGAATCTCGCCGACCCAGGCTTCGTTCTCCGGCATCAGGAAGGCCGGCTTGTAGACCTGAAAGCTAAGAGTATGGTTGGCGCGGACCACGATATTGCCCCTGGAGCTGCGGCTCACGAACAGGCCGCTGGGAATATCTATCGCGATGATCTCGTTGCCGCTCCGGTTCAGATGTTCTACCAGCTTCGCCGTGACCCCGTCCAGTTTCCTGTTGAGCCCTGAGCCTAATAGCGCGTCGATCAGCACCTCTCCTGGTCCTATCGGATAAAAATGTTCCTCGTTCTGCACAAAACGAACTTCGACGGGTGTCTGATGCAGCAGGGCGAGGTTGGCCTGGAAATCATCCGTCCCGATATGCCCGAACTCGAGGATATGCACGGTGACGTCACAGTCCAGGGCAGACAACATGCGGGCAAGCGCGAGACCGTCCCCGCCATTATTTCCTTTGCCGCAATACACGGAGAAACATCTGCCGAGATAGCCATTTTTTTCCAGCCAGGACAAACAACTGGCCGCGGCCCGTTCCATCAAGTCAATGGAAGCGATAGGCTCATGCTGCATGGTATATTGGTCCCAGGCCCGGATCTGTTCGGCGGAAAGGATTTCCATGCGGAAATTTACTCAATTTTGAGGAACCGGCAACGAGCGAAGGTGTGGGGGCAGCGGGCGCTTGAGCGGCGGGCGAGCCGATGAGGGCGCGATCTATGCGGCTCCCTGGGAGGATTTTTTCCTTTGCTGCTTGTGCTTTACGTAATGCCCTGATTTTTTATGCACCACGTGATGGCCTACGCGATGATGGACGCGGCCATGAGCAGTACTCGAAGCCACCACGGTAAAGGCGGTGGGACCTTTCACCGGTCTTATAAGCGTATCGGGGCTTGCAGTGACGGCGCCGCCGGTGCTGTCAGCGGGGTCCGGTTCTTCGTCAAAGCGTTCCCTGCTTTGCAGCTGATGATAGTCGCCGAAAAGATCGCAAAGGCGGTTGGAGGAATAGACCGGAACATAATCGTTATTGCTGAGCGCGATGATCGTGGCGTCCTCGTCGAGCATCCGGACAAAGACGGTCCGGTTGCCATGCCACCAGCCATTGTGATAGATCAGTTTTTTTCCGTTAGGAATGAACAGCATGCGCCAGCCGAGGCCGTAATTACGCTCGCCGGGATGTTCAAAACTGTACCCGGCATAGGCGCTGTCGAGGACGCCCTTTGTAAACAGCGACCCTGAACGTAAGGCCTGGTCCCATTTATACATATCCCGGACCGTGCTGTAGACATTCTTGTCGCCGTATACCAGGTCCAAAAACTCCATCCGGAAAGGGCGGCCGCTCTGATAATAAGAACCCGTGGCCTTCGCCGAATCCGCCAGGGTATAGACATAGCTGTCTGTCATCCCGAGCGGCTGGAAAAAGGTCCTGGTCACATATTCCGGGTACGATAGTCCGGAGACCTTTTCGATGATCAGCGCCAGCAGGGCATAGTTGGTGTTGGAATATTCGAAATGTCGATTAGCCTGTCCGCTGAACACGTCGCGGTCCCTGGCATGATCGATAATGTATTGCAATACATCGTGATTGTTGAGGAATTTATGCTTGTCGACGAACGGTTTGTACATAAAATGTACATAGTTATGCAGGCCGCTCCGGTGATTCAGCAGGGTTTCGATGGTGACGGCCGGAAAGGGGAAGCCGGTGAGGTATTTGTTTACCGGGTCGTGGATGTCCAGTTTACCATCCTGCCACAGCTTCAAGGTGCTCATTGCCGTAAAGGTCTTGGAGACCGAGGCCAGATGAAAGGCCGTGTGGGCATTGATGGAATCTTTTTTGTGGCGGGGGTCTTTGTATCCTTTGTACTTTTCGAACAGTATTACACCATTTTTGGCGACTAATATGCTGCCGTTGAACCGGCCTTCCAACATGGGTTCAAAGAAATGTGCGGTCAGGGAAGAGTAATGCTGGATCTCGGGCCCCGTCAATGCCGGTGCGGGAACAGGAGCGGGCGGCACAGAATCTGTTTTCACCACCGTCTTCGCGGTCTGAGCATGTCCACATGATACAACGATCAAGGTTACGGATAACGCCAAATATCCAATACGAGTCAACAGCAATAATTTTTTTGGGTTAGAAAACGGCAAAATTAAAATATTCCGATGTTACTTTGCACTTCCATTTCGGAAACTAACGCAAAAAGATGGGTAAAATTATGGCGGAGAAAAAAACTACAAGTTATCCAAAAGAAAAGATTAACATTCTCTTCTTAGAAAATATCAGCGACGCGGCCGTAAAACATTTCAAGGACTCCGGATATGCGTCGGTACGCAAGCTGGGCGGGGCTTTGTCCGAGGAGCAACTGCTCAAAGAGATCAAGGACGTTCACCTGCTGGGCATTCGTTCCAAGACGCAGATCACGCCCAAGGTGCTCGAGGCCGCAAAAAAATTACAAGCGATCGGTTGCTTTTGCATCGGCGTCAACCAAGTGGACCTGAAGGCAGCCAAAAATGCAGGCATCGTTGTTTTCAATGCCCCTTATTCCAATACGCGCAGCGTGGCGGAGCTGGTGATCGGCTTATCCGTGATGCTCATCCGCCGCATTCCCGACAAGAGCAAGGCGGCCCATGAAGGCATCTGGCTCAAGGAATCCAAAGGCAGCTACGAGTTACGCGGTAAGACATTGGGTATCATAGGGTATGGCAATATCGGCACCCAGGTCAGCATCCTGGCCGAAGCCATGGGGATGAAGGTCATCTACTACGATACCATCACCAAGTTGCCGTTGGGCAACGCCGAAGCCAAGAAAACCCTGAAAGACGTTGTCAGCCAGGCAGATATCGTGACCTTGCATGTGCCCGATACCCCCCAGACCAAGAATCTCATCAATAAGACCGTGCTGAAACAGTTCAAAAAGGGGTCGATCCTGCTGAACTATGCCCGGGGTGGCGTCGTCGATCTCGAAGGGCTGGCCAAAGGGCTGCAGGAAGGGCAGTTCTCCGGGGCCGCCGTCGACGTATATCCTTGGGAACCAGAGAAGAACGGGGACCGTTTTACCACTCCGCTGCAAGGGTTGCCGAATGTGATCCTGACGCCGCATATCGGCGGCTCCACGGAAGAGGCCCAGGAAAATATCGGGGAAGACGTCAGCAACAAATTATTCCAATACCTCGAGACCGGGATGACCATCGGCAGCCATACGATCCCGCCGCTCTCGCTGCCGCACCAGGAAGGCACGCATCGCATCCTGCATATCCATAAGAATGTGCCCGGCGTGCTCTCCGAGATCAACAGCACGCTCTCCAATCATAACATCAACATCCTGGGGCAATATCTCAAGACCAACGATGATATTGGGTATGTGGTGCTGGATATCGACAAACGTCTCTCCAACCAGGCGCTGCAACTGCTCAAGGAGGTACGTCAGACGATAAAAACGCGGTTGCTGTACTAACAGCCGCCTACGACAGGCCCTGAGGGTCGGCGATTTAGCCGGCGGAGCGGTCGATAGCCTTTAGTGCGGCGCGAGCCCGCTAGTAGAACGGCCGATCAGCTTTAGTGCGGCGCGAGCCCTCGAGCGGAAGGCGGGCGTTGCATGTTCCCATTGTTCGTCGATGACAAGCTTTAGCTCGCCGCGGATATCGGGGTAATCGGTCGCGAGGTTGGCCAGTATCGTAAGCGAAAAGGCCTTGACGGCGATCGGCGTTTCGGGAGACTGGACGAGGTCGAAACAGGTGCTCATGACCCGCCCATGGTGTCTTTTCGGGATCTCGACATCTTGCAA
>DASZOW010000370.1:0-11505 GCA_035550615.1 Puia sp. | reverse complement strand
CAAGGATTACCTAATCCACAAGGGTCTCAAAGACGATCGGATCGAGACCAGGGGTTATGGTTCGTCCAAACCCGTGGCGGACAACAATACGGAAGCCGGCAGAAGCCGCAACCGTCGTGTTGAAATTGTACTAGGCCAATAACCGTGGGGGCCCGGAAGGGCCCCCATATAATATAAACCACAATGTTTAAACCATTTGCTATAATCAGCAGAACCACATTCCTCCTCATGGTTGCCATACAGACCTTGTTTGCGTTGACCGTCTGGCAGCTTACCCCGGCCGGGCTGATCCCACATCCGCTTCGTATCCTGCAAGCATTCGGCGAAATGCTGACGACCAGGCTGCTGATAGACAATCTGCTGGTCAGCCTGCTACTGACGCTCAAGGCCATGTTGTATTCCGTAGTGATCACGCTGGTCTTCTCGTATCTTTCCGTGATCCCCTTTTTTCACTCGATAGCGCAGCTGATCGTAAAATGCCGTTACCTGACCCTTACCGGTCTGATCTTCATTTTTACCCTGCTGACGAGAGACGGAGGCGCATTGAAATTGTCGCTACTGATCTTCGGCATCGTGCCCTTCTTTACGACCTCATTTCTGGCCATGGTCGTCCATATCCCCAGCCAGGAATACGAATTATGTCAGACGCTTGGCTACAATCGCTGGCAAACGCTCTATGAGGTGATCATCGTGGGTAAGGCCGATCAGGTGTTCGAGATCGTGCGCCAGAATTTCGCCATCGCCTGGATGATGATCACCATGGTCGAGGGTTTGAATATGAGCCAGGGGGGTATCGGCGCGCTGCTGATCAAATACAATAAATACAATGACCTTACCCATGTGCTGGCGTTACAGGCCATGATCTTCGGCATAGGGCTTTTCTTCGACTATGCGCTGGGTTCGCTGCGCAGATGGCTGTTCCCTTATACCAAACATTAAACGAATCAAGTTATGACCCCGTATATCAAGAAAGACGTTCTATTACAGACAGAGGATGTATCTCTAAGCTATAACGGCAGATGTATCCTGCGAAATATCGATTTTTGCATCCGGGATATCGTGAGACCGGGTCTGCAGCAAGGGCAGGTCGTCTCCCTGGTAGGCCGCAGCGGCATGGGGAAAACTCAGCTTTTCCGCATCTTGTCGGGCTTGCAAAAACCCGATTCCGGCAGGGTGATCATTCGTGAAAGAAAGCCGGCAGAGACCGGTGACGGGGCCATAGAAGTATGGAGACAGCGGGTAGCCGGCCCCGGGGATATGGGCGTCATCTTCCAGAATTATTACCAGTTCGGCTGGCGGACGGTGCGGCAGTCCCTTCTGCTGGCGGCGCGTCAGAACAAGACGCTGGCGGGTAAGGAAGATGAGGCGATCCGCGAGTATGCAGGCCGGTTCGATATTGCCGACGTGCTGCATCATTATCCTGCCCAGCTGTCGGGTGGGCAACAGCAGCGCGTCAGCATCATTCAGCAATTATTGAAGGGCACCGACTTCCTGCTCCTCGATGAACCGTTCTCCGGACTCGATGTTTGTGTGCTCGACAAGGTCACCGAGCTGCTGTTGCAGGTTTCGCTATCGGACGAGCTTAAAACCCTGATAATCGTGTCGCACGATATTGCCACTTCCGTTGCCATATCCGATACGGTATTCATTTTGGGCCGGCAAACCGGCAAAGACGGCTCGACGCTGGTAAAAGAGATCGATCTGATGGAGCGTGGTCTGGCATGGCGGCAGGATGTGCGGCATGACGAGGCGTTCCTGGAAACGCTCACGGAGATCAAGGCCTGTCTGTAAGGAGGATCGTCCTTAGCTTTTCATCAGGGTCCTGATACCGGACCAGGCGATCTGCATGCCGATACAAAACACGAGGAAAGCGCTAAGCCGGTTTACGATCTGTTCACCGCGGGGGCCGAGACGATGGATGACGCGGGCCGTATTGGCATAGCAGATATAGATGATCAGACAGATCAGTACGATGGCGAAAAACAATGCGGCAAGGTTTAGCATGTGCGATAGGATGTTCAATCCTTCCTCATGGGCGCTTAAGGTCAGGATCACCGAGATGGTGCCTGCGCCCGTGGTCATGGGAAAGGAGACGGGATAAAAAAGGATGTTGTCCATATCCCCCGGCCGGCGTTCGGGCCGGGCCGTCTCTTTTTCTCCTTTCACCTGGTCATCGGAGGTCAGCAGTTGCCAACCCATACGACAGATCATAAAGCCGCCGGCTACCTGTACGATAGGGATCGAGATGCCGAATAATTTCAGTATCCAGCTGCCTATGACCGCAGATACCGTACAAATCACGAGAC
Organism: Puia sp.; assembly: GCA_035550615.1. Lineage (GTDB taxonomy): Bacteria > Bacteroidota > Bacteroidia > Chitinophagales > Chitinophagaceae > Puia. The sequence goes on along the minus strand of DASZOW010000370.1, from coordinate 9,199 downwards.
AGTAAAGTGCGACCTTTTTTGCCGCGCGTTTTCTTTCCGGAAAGCTCAGGTCTCCAAGAAGCGGGTCGACGATAAAAGCCGAACCGATGGGGTTTACCACCGGAAAAAGAGAAAGAAAAGCGATAAATATGGTATGCAGGAAGGGCAGGTCGAAACGCATAAACAATATTACGCTAAATTGTGGGTCTCAACGTCAACTATGAAAAGGTGCATCTTTTTCCTGTTTATCGCGCTGGGCGCCGGTTTGCTGCTGTCCTGCCATTCCACTTCCAATCCCGATGCCCCGCATGTCATCATCCGGACCCCGGCCGGCGATATCGAGGTCGAAATATACCTCCGCCAGGCGCCCAAAACGGCCGGCGCTTTCCTTTCCTATGTCGATTCGGGATTTTATAAAAATTGTTCCTTTTACCGGGTGCTGAACGAAGAAAATCAGGTCATGGGAGCGGCTACCTCCAAGCTTATCCAGGGAGGCATCTGGAAGACCAACCATAGCAAGGCCGTCTCGGTTCCCGGCGTATCACACGAGACGACAAAGGAGACCCATATCCTGCATACCAACGGCGTCATTTCGCTGGCCCGGGATAAACCGGGTACCGCGACCACCGAATTCTTTATTTGTATCGGGGACCGCCGGGGTTCGACTATGGTGGGGAAAATAACCCCGACGGACAGGGTTATGCCGCATTCGGCAAGGTAGTCAGGGGAATGGATGTCGTCCGGGCGATCTATGAATCCCCCGAGAACAATCAGTCATTTACGCCGCCCATCCCGATCTTATCGATCTCCAGGAAACAAAAGCCGGTTTTTTAAAAAATATTCCCATTTTTTGTCCGATCCGTCCGCGTTTGTCCGTCATAGGCGAGTAATCGGTTCTTCACCAAAAAAACATCCATCATGAAAGATTTTATTTTCATCTTCCGCGGCCCTTCGCCCGAAGACCTGAACTGGACGCCTGAGCAATCCCAGGCAAGCATGCAGAAATGGTTCAACTGGATCGGGGAATTGAGCGCCAAGGGGCGCTATGTAGGCGGCGATCCCCTGGTAAGGGAAGGAAAGACGGTGCAAGGCAAGAGCCCTGTGGTAACCGATGGCCCGTTTGCCGAAGGAAAGGAATTACTGGGCGGCTACATCATCATCAAAGCGGAATCGCTGGCAGAAGCTACCGAACTGGCCTTCGGCTTCCCCGATTTCGCGATAGACGGCTCGGTAGAAGTTCGCGAGATCATGAAAATCCCGATGCCTTCATGAGCAACGGCGCCGGACAATCCACGCAGCAGCTGGTCGATCATCTTTTCCGTCATGAAGCGGGGAAGATGATCGCTGTGTTAACACGCATCTTCGGCATCCATAACCTGGAGCTCGTGGAAGATACAGTACAGGAGACCTTTTTGAAAGCGCTGCAGGTGTGGAAGTACAATGCGGTGCCGGACAACCCTTCGGCATGGCTGATGCAGGTGGCGCGCAACAGGGCCGTCGATCTGATCCGTCGTCAGCAAAAGCTGGCGGATATTTCCGGCGAATTACGGCAACGGCTTCAGAGTGAGACGGAGAACACCATTCACCACTTCTTTCTCGATACCGAGATCGCGGATAGCCAGCTTCGCATGATCTTTACCTGCTGCCATCCGGCGCTAAGCCAGGAGGATCAGGTGGCCCTGACGCTGAAAACGGTGTCGGGATTCGGCGTGCAGGAGATCGCACGCGCGCTTGTCTCCAACGATACCGCTATCCAGAAGCGCATCTATCGGGCAAAGGAATATATCCGGGCGAACCATATCCAGTTCGAGATCCCTGCCGGACTGGCATTAGCCGAACGGCTCGAGACCGTCTATACCATCCTATACCTCCTGTTCAACGAAGGCTATAGCTCGATGAAAGCCGACGAGCTGATCCGGCATGATCTATGCGCGGAGGCCATGCGTTTGTGCAAGCTGTTGACCGAACACAGGGTCGGGGCGCAACCGGCTACATTTGCGCTGCTTTCGCTGATGTGTTTTCAGGCCTCGCGTTTCGACAGCCGTCTCGGCGAGGACAATACGATCATCCTGCTGCAGCAGCAGGATCGCAATAAATGGGACAGAGAGCTTATAGGGCTCGGGTATCACTTCCTCAACCAAAGCTCTACGGGCGATTATCTGTCCGTATACCACATCGAATCGGCCATTGCCGCAGAGCATTGCATAGCGCCGGATTTCGAGTCGACAAACTGGGAAGCCCTTCTCCGCCTGTACAATTATCTGCTGGAACGAAAACCCATTCCCATCGTTCAGCTGAACCGCAGCGTTATCCTGGCCAGGATTTCCGGCGTGGAAACCGCCATCGATACTATTTTGGATATTCCCAACATTACAGATCTGCTCAATCGGCACTATATATACGCCGCGGTGCTCGGAGATTTATATGGAAAAGCAGGCAATAGCGCCGAGTCCCGCCGGCTCTTGGAAAAAGCATACGCATTGACGCCATCCCTCGCCGAAAAAAAACTGTTGCAGGAAAAATTGTCCGGCCTCCATTTTTCTTAATTTTATTATAGGATTGGATATAACCGTTATTTCTAATCGTATGGTGAAAAGAATCGGCCGGATCCTGCTCCGGACATTTTTAGGGGTACTGATCTTTTTTGTCATCCTTCTACTCGTTTTTGATCAGTTGGTTCAATTCCGGATGGATAATAAAGATCTGCTTGCCTGGTTCCATCGGCGTCATGTCAATCCGCATATCGGCTATTATGAATCGGAGGGGCGAAAGATCCGCTATGTGGGGTCGGGAAACTCTCCGGACGCTACCATTCTCTTTATCCATGGAGCGCCGAGCTCCTTGAGCTACTGGCGGAGTTATATGACGGATAGCATCCTGTTGAGCAGGGCGACGATGTATGCCGCGGACCGTCCCGGGTACGGATATTCCGGCCTCGCGCATGCGATGCCAGATCTGGCCGAACAGGCCGCCGTAGAAAAGCCGATACTCGACAGTCTGCATAAAGCGCACCATCCGATTATCGTGGTAGGCGTATCCTATGGCGGACCCATTGCCTGCAGGTTTGCCATGGACTATCCCGAGTTGGTGGACGGTTTGGTGTTAGTGGCTCCGCCGATCGGCCCGGGAAGAGAAAAGATGTTCTGGTTTACCTATCTCGTTGAAAGCCCCTTTGTGCATTGGTTCATACCAAGGATGCTGCAAAGTGCCAATAAAGAAAAGGTCCATCATAAAGAGGAGCTGGAAAAGATGCTGCCGTTATGGAGTAAGATCCATGTTCCGGTAATTTATTTACAGGGCGACAATGACGGACTGGTAGACACCTCGAATGCCAGCTTTGCCAGAGAACAATTAAAAAATGTCCCCTACCTCAGCATCAGAATGATACCGGGCAGAGGACATCTCATAACTTTCGCGGAAAAGGATCGGATCGAAAAGGCGATCCTGGAGATGCTGGACAGGACGGAGAAGAAAAAGCTCTAAGCCAAACTTTCCCACAATAATTTTTTTTTTCGTAACTTAATAGGAACGACACATGGGCGGCCTGCGATTCACATAACCGTCTAAACGCATGTCGTATGAGAAGTGTTTTCCTGTTGTCGTTCCTGGCGCTGTATGCGCAACCGCATTCGCCTGTCGATGCAGCCACATTCATCAATCCCACCGGTACCTATCTCCTCAAAGGGGAAATCAGAAAGAATAACATAACGGGCCATTTCGGTGAGATAAGAGTAAGGCTGCTGGATTCTCAAACGGTCGCATTCTGTCTCTACATCAGTAGCGGATATCCGGATTATGCCTCCGGGGCTGCCATAGATACCTTACAATATGAAGACAACAACGTTATCCACTACCGGCCTGCCCGCGACAGCACCTGTTTCCTGGTCCTGACCTTCGGCGTCCGTAGTGTGGAGATCATGGAGGTGCTTACGGATCCTCACTCCGGCTGCGGCTTTTCCCCGGGGATATTGGTCCCGGCTACATTTCAGAAAGTATCTTCCGAAACGCCGGTAATCCAGGACCTTTCTCAACGGGGACGACGCCGTCTGTGAAATTAGGTAAGATTCTTGCGTGGTAAGTTAGAGCTTGGGTTTGCGCTCGTGACCCCACAGAATATAACCAAGAGTAAAATTCCAGAATTGGTTACCCATATTGACGTATTGGGTATGATACATCCTGGAGAACCCGCGGTTGTAGCTGGCGGAGATCTGCAGTTTCTTAACCTGAAATCCAAGGAGAATGTCAAAGCCGATATCTATGCTTGACACATTACTTTGTCCCAGGACATAGGTAGATTGTTTATTGTTAAATTTCAGCGTGTTTGTCTTCCGGAAGGTGTAGCCATACTGGTTGTTGGAGTTGGAATCGACGTTGTAGTTCCCTTTTTCCGTTCCGGAAAGGCTCTTCGAAATATAGGGTCCGAGGCCCCCGAATACCTTGAATTTGGGGCTGATCCTATAGCTATATAATAAATTAATGGGGAGCGATACCGAGTATATCTTTACGCGTGTGTCGGCAAAATCGTAAGAACGATAGTCGTCATGCGGGAAACCTATGCTTTGGCCAATATGCGCGCCATTTAGCGAATACATCAAGGCAGGCTGCAGTACCAGGCCCGAGTAGCCAAGATCATATTCTCCAAATATCCCCGCACGGTAACCATTCATCGCCCGGGTGAATTCCTGCGACGGCAAGCCGTTATACCCATCTGTCTGCCAAAAGCTCAAGGCACTAAAAGAACCCTGGACACCCAGTCGGAATTGAGCCATAGCTGGAATAGACGCCAGACATAAAATACAGATCATCAATTTTTTCATACACATCTGTTGAGGTTTCTAAAAGACCGGCAAACTATAAATTTTGCTGCAATATAGCCAAACGTTAACATTTTTATAACCAGTTTAATTTCCTGATATTCAGAGAATGAGCTCAGAAAATTTGCTGGAGAACGGGCCGGTTTGCGTTCTTCGCCTGATAAAGGCGCGCCGAAGATAAGGCAAAACGGCGGTACGCCGTACCCTACGACGAGGGATTTACCGCTAAAGTTGGCTGTCCGTGGTTAAAATAATTTAATTTTAATCCCCCGCCCCGCTCAAAGTCAGTGGGCCGCGATCGGTTATCTTTGGGTAATCGAAAAATCACAAAAGATGAAAGTCACATATTACGGTCATGCCTGCTTCTCTGTATTTGCAGGCGGAAAACATATTTTATTCGACCCTTTTATCTCCGGCAATGAACTGGCAAAGAATATTGACATCAACTCCATAAAAGCGGATTATATCTTTGTATCACACGGCCATTTTGATCATATGGCCGATGTGGTCACTATCGCCAATCGCACCGGCGCTACGGTCGTAGGCAGTTGGGAACTGTATTCTTATTTTGGTAAGCAAGGGATAAAGAATGTACATCCGCTGAATCCGGGGGGCAAATTCTCATTTGATTTCGGAACGGCAAAATGTTTTATCGGACAGCACTCCAGCAGTTTTTCGGATGGAAGTTATGCGGGTGTGGCCACCGGGTTTGTCCTGAAGACCGCCGATGGCAATTTTTACTATAGCGGCGATACGGCCCTCACGCTGGATATGACCCTTGTGCCAAAGTGGGCGGAGCTTGATTTTGCTGTATTTCCCATCGGCGATGACCTGACCATGGGGGCGGAGGACGCCATTGAAGCCGCACAATTCGTCAAAGTCAATAAGGTATTGGGGGTTCATTACAACACCTGGGGATTCATACGGATCGATACTGCGAAGGCAAGTCAGGCGTTCAAGAAAGCCGGCATAGACCTGATGCTGCCCGGCATCGGCGAGACTATCGATATCCCGAAAAGGGGATAAAGAGACAATACGTTCCAATCCGAACATCAGCAGTATCAAAAACGAACAATCTTTCCTGATACCCATATTATAAATGATTGGTTTTCATCTAGTTAGCAAACCGGATCCAATTGGTTCGCATTATCGCGCAAATCCCCTTATCATGCTAAGAAACTATTTCCGCACGGCCTTACGGAACTTCCGCAAGAACAGGCTGTCCTCGGTGATCAATATTTCAGGGCTTTCCATCGGTATGGCGGTAGCCGTACTCATCGGCCTGTGGATCTGGGATGAACTGTCTTTTGATACCTATCATGAGAACTACCGGCATATCGCGCAGGTTATGGAAAACCAGAAGCTACAATCGGGAGTGATGACCATGGATGTCAAGCCCTATCCGCTCGCAAAAGAACTCCGGAACAGATATTCAGCCGATTTTAAACATGTTGCCGCACTCGTGACCTATCAACAGGTCATCGCGGAACAGAAACAGAATAAGATATTGACTACAACAGGCGGTTTTGCAGACGCCGAGTTTCCAGAGATGATGACATTGAAGATGGTCAAAGGCTCACGTACAGCCCTCGATGATCCCTCTTCCATCTTAGTTTCCAGCTCGACGGCCGATGCCGTTTTTGGGAGTCAGGACCCCATCGGCAAGACGCTGCGGCTCGGCGACAAATACAATGTGCAGGTGAAAGGGGTTTATGAAGATCTGCCGGAGAACTCAACTTTCAACGGGTTGGCCTTTATTGCCCCTGTCCGTCTGCTGTTCGACAGTTCCGCAGACAACAACGACTGGTATACCAGCTCGTATTCCATCTATGTGCAGCTAAATCCCGGTAGCGATTTCAAAACAGTCTCCTCCAGGATTGCCGGTCTTCTGCAGGAACACAATAAAAGCGTTATCAAACCCGTGCTTTTTTTGTATCCCATGAGTCAATGGCATCTGTATTCGGTCTTTAAGAACGGTGTCGCTGTCGCAGGCAATATTCAATATTGCCGGATGTTCGGCTTTATCGGTGTGTTTATACTTCTTCTGGCATCTATCAATTTCATGAACCTGACGACCGCCAGAAGCGAAAGAAGGGCTCGCGAGGTCGGTATCCGCAAAGCCATCGGCTCGGCCAGATCTCAGCTGATCACCCAGTTCTTCAGCGAATCATTCCTGATGGTTGCGGGCGCGTTTGTTCTGGCGCTGAGCATGGCTGAACTGATCCTTCCCTTTTTTGATGAGATGGCAGGCAAAAAACTGACCATCCCCTGGACCAGCCCATTTTTTTGGGTGTGTTCTGTCGTCTTTATGACCATTATGGGCTTCCTGACGGGCAGTTACCCGGCTCTATATCTCTCCTCCTTTAGCCCGGTAAAAGTATTGAAGGGCGCCTTTGCACCCGGAAGATCGGCTGCCCTACCCCGAAAGGTCCTCGTCATAGTCCAATTTACCGTCTCCATTGGCCTCGCCATTGGAACCATGGTCGTTTACAGGCAGATACAATTTGCCAAAGATCGCCCCTTGGGTTTCCAACAGAACGGGCTCATAACCGTACCCTTGAACAGTCCGCAATTGAATTCGAATTACAAGGCGCTCCGGAACGAACTATTAAAAACAGGCGCCGTCGCCAATATGGCGGAATCGTCCAGTCCGACTACAGGGATCTTCTCATCGGCGAATAATATGGTCTGGAAAGGTAAAGACCCCAATCTTCAAGCTGAGTTCGGGACCATCTCGTCTTCAGCCGAATTCGGTCCGACTATCGGGTGGAACATCATCCAGGGCCGCGATTTCTCGTCTCAGCCGCCTACCGACTCGTTTGCATTCATACTCAATGAGGCGGCCGTAAAACAAATGGGGCTTATCAAACCGATAGGCGAACGGGTAAAATGGCATGGTAAGGATTTTACCATCATCGGCGTTGTAAGGGACATGGTGATGACCTCGCCGTTTCTTTCGATGAGCCCCACAGTCTTTATGATGAACAAGGAACGGTCAATGAACGTCATCGTGATCAAACTGGCGCCCAGCCAGTCGCCGACACAAGCGCTGGCCACGATCGGCGCCATATTCAGAAAATTCAACCCCGACGTACCTTTCGAATATCATTTTGAGGACGAGCAATATGCCCGCAAATTTGCGACTGAAGAACGTATCGGCAGACTGGCCGCGGGATTTGCTTTACTGGCCTTGTTCATCAGCTGTATCGGCATTTTCGGCATGGCATCTTTTGTGGCCGAACAACGTAGGAAGGAGATCGGGGTCAGGAAAGTCCTCGGCGCTTCCGTTGTCAATATGTGGGCCCTGCTGTCAAAAGAGTTTGTCATACTGACCCTCATAGCGTTTGTTTTGGCGGCGCCGGTAACCTGGCATTTCATGCAGGGCTGGCTGCAACATTATGAATATCATACGATGATATCCTGGCCGATCTTCGCCATTACGGGCTTCGGCGTTCTCCTGATCACATTGATGACGGTGAGCTACCAGTGTGTTATGGCAGCCCTGGACAATCCGGTAAAGAGTCTGCGAACAGAGTAGGCTGCGTCCGGAAGTGGCCACGGACAGCAGGCAGGATTATGCGCGCATTTGCTTGAACCTACCAAAAGTCCGACTGGATCGTTACGCAGATGACGACAAGCGAGCGGTGTGCAAGCGAAGACTTTGTATGCTGCTATTCCAACATGCGGCTATTCCAACATGCGGCGCAGATAATTTATCTGTCCCAGATGATAATCCAAATGAGCGAGCAGTCGCACTAATACGTAACTGCTGGAATTGTTCTTACCGTCGAACATCACCGGGAATTCTCCATCCATCTGTTCCGGCGTCATGCCATTCAATGTATTTGTGATAAGCGGGATCAGTGTTTCCAGCTGTGCAACAAGCTCTTTTCTGTCTACCCCTTTCCTGGCGAATTCCAGATCCCGGTCACGAACATATCCGGTGTGTGCAAGCATGGCGCCGACAAAATGGTTCAACCCGCCGATAAGATGCAGAACGAGGTTGCCGCTCGAGTTTTTAATACTGCCCTGTGTCTTCCAGAGATTTTCTTCGTTTTTAAATAAGTTGACTTCTTCGACCAGCGTGCGAAGGTCTCGCTCGTAAAAGTTTGCCAGGATGGTGTTTAACATAAGCTAATTTACAAAATAGCCATTTACTTTTTCAAGGAATATAAGGTCCGCGAACTATCAGTTTATCACCCGAGTCATCTACGTCGAACAAATGTGGGACGCGGTGGTAATGGCCATTGACAACTTGATGGCTATGTATCGCCATCAGAAGTTTGCCCTGTAATGTTCGGAACAGCATGCCATGCCCGAAATTCGGCGGCGTGATCGGTTCTTTCTCCTGTACCCAGGGCCCATCCAATGTATCGCTCGTAGAATAAGCAACGCCTTGCGTGTAA
>DASZOW010000369.1:0-4058 GCA_035550615.1 Puia sp. | reverse complement strand
GGACGGTTATCACGTCACTTACCGGTGTTGGGATGGGCGGCATGTGGAAACACATTGGGCGGCCGAGCTGGAGAATTGCGATCTGGTAGTCAACCTGGCCGGGCGCAGCGTGAACTGCCGGTATACGAAACGGAATAAACGGGAGATCTTCGGCAGCCGAACCGATGCAACCGAGGCGATCGGCGAAGCCATCCGGGATGCGATCGTTCCGCCAAAATTGTGGATCAATATTACTTCTGCAACGATCTACCGGCATGCGGAGGATCATTCGCAGGATGAGTATACGGGGGAGCCAGGCCAGGGATTTTCCATAGAGGTCTGCAAGCGCTGGGAAGCCGCTTTCTTTTCTCAACGTACGCCTTTTACCCGGAAGATAGCGCTCCGTACAGCGATCGCGCTGGGGCATGGTGGGCCGATAACCCCTTACCTGCGGCTGTTGCGGTTTGGGCTGGGAGGCCGGCAGGGACATGGCAGACAGATGTACAGCTGGGTTCATGTAGAAGACATCGGCGCCGCCATAGAATGGTTATTCGACCGGCCGGAGCTCGAGGGTGTCTACAATATGGCGGCGCCGGGCCCTGTGTCGAATGCATTTTTTATGTCGACGCTTCGGCGCCTTACGCATACCCGTTTCGGTTTGCCTGCTCCTGCATGGCTGCTGCGACTGGGGGCATGGCTCATCGGAACGGAGACGGAGCTTGTGCTGAAGAGCCGGTGGGTAATGCCGACGAAACTGCTCGAAACGGGTTTTCGTTTCCGGTATGAAAAATTGGAAAAGGCATTTGAAGATATCTTAAATCATCCAAACAAGATGCAGGGCTAAATTGTAATAATATCATGCCGTCCAAAGAGAAAAAGACATTGGTGCTGGGCGCTTCCGATAACCCTCAACGGTATAGTTATCTGGCTATAAACCGGCTGCGGGGCAAGGGCCATCCTGTGGTGGCGATCGGGCAGCGACGGGTTCGGGCAGCCGATGTCGATATCGAGACGGAAAAAAAGCCGTTCGAAGGAGTCGATACCGTGACGTTATATCTCAATCCCAAACGGCAAAGGGAATACTACGACTATATCCTTTCGCTTCATCCCAAACGTATCATCTTCAACCCCGGTGCGGAGAATGCTGAACTGTCGGCATTGGCGCAGTCCAATGGCATCGAGCCGGTAGAAGCCTGTACCCTGGTGATGCTGAGCACGGGCCAATATTAGGCTTTCGACAGCCGGTTAACGATTACATGATTTTGCGGTTATGGGGTTTTTCGGTAAATTCGAAAAATCCTTTATTATATGTTATGGCGAAAATTTAATGGCGATGTCATCGAACTCCCCATCATTGAAGCCGTTGAACACGCAATCCGTCGCGAGACCGAGAACGGCTATCGGCTGAAGGTGTGCATCGGCACAGATTCCCAGGTCAAAGGTTTGGAAACGGAATTTGCTACCGTGATCGTTTTTCTACGGGAAGGACATGGCGGTTTCATGTTCATTCACAACGAAAAGACGAGACATCAGTACACGATCAAAGAACGGATGCTGGTGGAGGTAGCCAAGAGTATCGAGATTGCTTATGAGCTTTGCAATCTTTTTAGCAAGTATAATGTCGATATGGAAGTCCATGCCGACATCAATACGAACCCGCATTTCAAGAGCAATGATGCGCTCAAGGAGGCCATGGGCTATATCCTGGGAATGGGTTTTGCTTTTAAGGCCAAGCCTGAGGCGTTTGCCAGCAGCAGCTGTGCAAACAAGGTTGTGAATTGATCTGAGTCCAAAGACAACAGCCGGGACGGCTGCGTCAAGCGATCCGACCCGGTCCAGAGGCATCAGCCGGGCGTACAGACCGTGACCACTCATGGTCTAAGGAATTGTCTCCTCCTATCCGTCTATTCTCTTCCCCCCAGGGCCTCCCTGAATTCCTGGTTCATGTTCCCGATGAGGGTCAGGATCTTGTCCCGCCCCATTTTTTTTACGGCGCTCGTTACGAAATGCTGCGGCAGGAATTGCCAGGTCTCGCGCATCTTTGCCAGGAAATCTTTGACATTGCCGGCGACGACCCGTTGGTTTTCTTTATCGGCCTTGGTAAAGACCAGACAGAAGGGGATCTGCCATTCGCCTAATTTGTCGATGAACGCGAGATCGATCTTCTGCGGTGAATGCCGGCTGTCGATGAGGACGAAGACGTTGACGAGGTTCTCCCGTTTACGCAGGTAGTCTTCGATCATCTTCTCCCATTTCTTCCGCTGCGTCTGGGACACTTTGGCGAAGCCATAGCCGGGAAGATCGACGATATACCAGTGGTCATCAATATTGAAATGGTTGATCAGTTGCGTTTTGCCGGGAGTGCCGGATGTCTTGGCCAATTTCTCATTGTTGCAAAGCATATTGATCAGCGAGGACTTGCCGACATTGCTGCGCCCGATAAAGGCATATTCCGGCCTGTCCGGCCTGGGACATTTCGTATAGTCAGGGCTGCTTACCAGGTAGGTGGTGGAATGGATGTCCATGGTTGCCGAAGGCGGCTTTTGAGGCCGCAAGATACGTACCTTTGCCTTCTTATGGCCAACTATTCGCATGACAGGGTCGTTCCGTTCAAGGATTCGCAGCTAGGAAAGAAACAGCAGGTCGCCGAGATGTTCGACAAGATCGCATTCAGGTATGATTTTTTAAATCGTTTTCTTTCCGGTGGCATCGATCTATACTGGCGGCGGCGGGCGATCCGGGAGCTGCAGGATATCAAGAGGTTTACCGCCGTGGGGCATGGCATCGCGGAGGACCCTGCGCCCCTGCAAATACTCGACGTTGCTACCGGTACGGGCGATATGGCGATCATGATGACCAGGCATCTGCCCGGCGCCAGGGTCACGGGTATCGATATCTCCAAAGGCATGCTGGACATCGGCATCCGGAAGATCGGCCGGCTGGGTCTTGCAGACCGTATCGCCCTGCAGACGGGCGACAGCGAAGCCATCGGATTCCCGGATGGACACTTCGACGCGATCACGGTTGCGTTTGGCGTCCGCAACTTCGAGAATCTCGAAAAAGGACTGCGGGAAATGCTGCGGGTCTTACGTCCGGGCGGCCGGCTGGTCGTGCTGGAATTCTCGCAACCCCATACCCCCGGCGTCCGCCAGGTTTATGACCTCTATCTGCGCCTGGTCGCCCCCAGTGTCGGGAAAATGGTGAGCAGCAGCCGGGAAGCCTATCAGTACCTCAACGATTCCGTGAAGGCCTTCCCGGAGGGAGCGGCCTTTGTCCAAATCCTTGACCGCTGCGGGTATGTGCATTCCCGAATGCGCCGTTTAAGCTTGGGTATCTGTACTTTATATATTGGAGCAAAATGAGTTTTTCCATGCCGGCGAATACACAATTAATTATTTTTTTTGCCGTTATAGCTACCACCCCAAAGTCAAGCCTATAGATATTATTTACCTACAATCCAGGCTTATTGAGAGAACAGGCTGCAACCTGTTGATGGAAGATGTAATTCATTGATTTTATTTGTATTTATGAAACTTTTGGGGTTAGACAAGAACAAGTTGGCTTTTTTGGTCCTTTTCTGCGGTTGTGTGCTCGGGGCAACCCCGGTTTCGGCGCAGTTGAGGGACTATCTGAACTTACCGGATCATGACAGCAAGCGATATTATCTGGGCATCGGCTTTATGTATGAGCAGAGCCATCTGCAGGTGAGCGCCCATCCGAAATTCCTGCAAAGCGATAGTGTGCTTTCCGTAACGCCGGGCAATTCCGGGGGATTCGGGGTCTCGGGGATGTTTACCTTCCGTGTGGCTAATCACCTGGAATTCCGGTTTGCCTTTCCGGAGTTCATTTTTGCCAACAACACCATCGCTTATCACGTGACGTATCCGCCGACCGGTGAAGCGAGTGTCGCGACCAAACAGATCCAAAGCCTTTTGCTGGGTTTTCCGGCGCATGTAAAATTCCTTAGCGACCGGATCAATAATTTCCGGGTCTACATGTTGGGGGGCATCAACTACCAATATGATCTCGCCTCCAACTCTTCCACCCGCAAAGCGCAGAACCTGGTAAAGCTAAGCCCG
>DASZOW010000368.1:0-3262 GCA_035550615.1 Puia sp. | reverse complement strand
TCATATTAAATCTAAAAGACCAGTCAAAATGAAAACAGCCAAATTGCTTGCTGCTATCCTTCTCTTTTGTACAGGGGCCTATGCTCAAACCGGCGCCGACGTCAGGATGAACACATTCATCTCCTCGCTTATGAGCAAAATGACCCTGGACGAAAAGATCGGTCAGCTCAATCTCCCCGGTGCGGGCGACATTACCACGGGCCAGGCGGGAAATTCGAATATTGCGAAAAAGATAGAAGACGGAGAGGTGGGTGGTCTTTTTAATATCAAATCCGTGGCAAAGATCAGGGAGGTGCAACGTATCGCCATGGAGAAAAGCCGGCTGAAGATCCCGCTGATCTTTGGAATGGATGTCATCCATGGTTATGAGACCGTGTTTCCCATTCCGCTGGGGCTTAGCTGTAGCTGGGACATGGCTGAGATCCAGAAGACCGCCCGGATCGCGGCCACGGAGGCTAGCGCCGACGGGATCTGCTGGACATTCTCTCCCATGGTAGATATCTGCCGGGACCCGCGCTGGGGACGCATAGCCGAAGGCGCCGGCGAAGATCCTTATCTCGGCTCACAGATCGCGAAAGCGATGGTTAAGGGCTATCAGGGCGATCTTTCCGGTAACACCGATATCATGGCCTGCGTCAAACACTATGCGTTGTATGGCGCCGCCGAAGCCGGCCGGGATTACAATACGGTGGACATGAGCCCGGTGCGGATGTTCAATGAATATCTGCCACCATATAAAGCGGCAGTCGACGCCGGCGTGGGTAGTGTCATGGCCTCCTTCAACGAGGTCAATGGTATTCCTGCTACGGCCAACAAATGGCTGATGACGGACGTGCTGCGGCATCGCTGGGGATTCAAAGGCTTTGTCGTCACCGATTACACCGGCATCATGGAGATGACCGCGCATGGGCTGGGGGACCTGCAGACCGTCTCGGCGCTGGCATTGAAGGCCGGCATCGATATGGATATGGTGAGCGAAGGCTTTCTGAAGACCATAAAAAGATCGCTGCAGGAAGGCAAGGTTACACGGGCAGAGATCGATCTCGCCTGCCGCCGTGTCCTGGAGGCAAAATATAAGCTGGGCCTTTTTGCCAACCCGTATAAATATTGTGACGAGAAAAGAGCGGCCGCCGAGATCTTTACGCCAGCCAACAGGCGAGAGGCGCGCCGGATCGCCGCCGATTGTTTTGTGCTGCTCAGGAACCAGGGAGATGTGCTTCCTATAAAGAAAGGCGGGACGATCGCTCTTATCGGACCGCTGGCGGATAATAAAGAGAATATGCCCGGCACCTGGAGCGTCGCCGCGGATTTCTCTAAGTCGGTGTCGGTACTGGAAGGTCTCCGGGAAGCCGTGGGGAATGCCGGAAAGGTGCTGTACAGCCTGGGCTCCAACCTGGATGCCGACAGCCTTTTCGAGGAGCGTGCGGGGATGTTTGGAAAGTCCTTGCATCGCGATCACCGGCCCGCGGACGTGATCCTCCGGGAGGCATTGAATACTGCCAGTCAGGCCGACGTCATCGTCGCCGCGCTGGGCGAGTCTGCGGAGATGAGCGGCGAAAGCAGCAGCCGCAGCAATATCGGGATACCGCAGATCCAGCAGGACCTGCTGAAGGCCTTGTTAAAGACCGGCAAGCCCGTGGTGCTGGTGTTGTTTACCGGTAGACCCCTGGCTATCAAGTGGGAGAACGATCAGGTGCCGGCGATACTGAATGTCTGGTTCGGGGGTACGGAAGCCGGTAATGCCATTGCCGACGTATTGTTCGGAGACGTCAATCCATCCGGCAAGCTTACGACGACCTGGCCGCAGAATGTAGGCCAGGTGCCGCTTTATTACAACCATAAGAATACCGGCAGACCGTTGGAGGGACCCTGGTTCCAGAAGTTCCGCTCGAATTATCTGGATGTCTCCAACGATCCCGTATACCCCTTTGGTTACGGGCTGAGCTATACGCATTTTACCTATAGCGACCTTCGCCTCAGCAATACCAAGCTCAAGGGAAGGCAGACCCTGAAGGCAACGGTCACCGTGAGCAACGATGGAAAGATGGCCGGCAAAGAGGTGGTGCAGCTTTATATCCGCGATCTGGTAGGAAGCATCACACGTCCCGTCAAGGAGCTCAAAGGATTTCAGAAGATCGGGCTGAATGCCGGCGAAAGCAGAGAGGTCAGCTTCGATATCACCCCGGAAGATCTGAAATTTTATAACAGCGAGCTCAAATACGATTGGGAGTCGGGCGATTTTATGATCATGATCGGCGGCAACTCCCGCGATGTGCTCTCGGAAAAGATCACCTGGAATAAATAAGACTATGAAGTATTTTTTTCTTTCCATTGCACTGACGGCATGCTTTCTCCTGCATGCGCAAAGCAAGCCTATCGCACTGCGGGTCGACTCGGTGATGCGATTGATGACGCTCGGGGAGAAGATCGGTCAGATGAATCAATACAATGGCGATTGGGAGGCCACCGGACCGATCACCAAACAAGGCGACAAACAGGATCAGATCCGTAAGGGCATGGTAGGGTCGATGTTGAATATCATGGGGATCGAACATACCCGCCAGCTGCAGGAGATAGCGATGAGCTCGCGACTCAGGATCCCGCTGCTTTTTGGCCAGGATGTCATCCATGGTTACCGGACGACCTTTCCGATCCCGCTGGGCGAAGCAGCTTCCTGGGATCTCGACGCCATTCGCCGGTCGGCTCGGATAGCAGCCACAGAGGCCGCTGCCGCGGGTATTCACTGGACCTTTGCGCCGATGGTCGATATTGCCCGTGATCCACGCTGGGGCAGGGTAATGGAAGGTGCAGGGGAAGACCCGTATCTGGGTTCCTGTATCGCCCGGGCCCGGGTATTGGGCTTTCAGGGAAAACGACTGGGCGATACCGATGCCGTCATGGCCTGCGCCAAACATTTTGCCGCATATGGCGCTGCTATCGGCGGCCGGGATTATAACAGCGTGGACATGAGCTTGCGCACCCTTTGGGAAGTCTATTTACCGCCTTTTAAGGCTGCGGAAGAGGCGGGCGCGGCCACCTTTATGAACTCCTTTAATGACCTCGATGGTATCCCTGCTACCGGAAACCGATATCTGCAACGCGTTATCTTAAAAGGCGACTGGGGATTCCGGGGATTTGTCGTCAGCGACTGGGGTTCGGTAGGGGAGATGATCGCACATGGTTATGCAAAAGATCATTATGAAGCGGCTCTCGATGCCGTGACAGCAGGCTGCGATATGGATATGGAAAGCCGCAGCTATAT
>DASZOW010000367.1:0-23268 GCA_035550615.1 Puia sp. | reverse complement strand
AGCTTTCATTCGTGGATACGCTCGGTAAAATGCAGCCACGGATATTCCGGGCGCTCAATGGCGAGGACCTGCCGGCGGGACCAATGCAACTGATCGCGCTGGCGGATGAGTATATCGCGCCGGTGATGACATCCAGCTACTGGATCGTCTGTTCGCAGGGAACCGATCCGGGCGTGCAGATCGACGCCAATACACTTTTAAAGATCAAGACCTTAAAGGGCAACTTTTTTTCGGCGCCGTCGACGCTCGTACCCGGCGCCCTTAAAGCCAGCGCTTTCGGCGTCATGCAGGGCGTGATCAACGGTAAGCTGTATGCGGGTACGACCAATACCTGGAACCTCGCGCCGGTATATGGGATGTTCGGTCAGGCGCCTGCGGGAAATTATGCCTTGTACCACCAGGTAGCATGTAACGGCACCTTTCCTTATTTTCTGGGATATGACAGCGTTCGCCGGCAATTCGTCGGGTTTACCAATTTTGGCGGGCCGGCATATATCGGCACCGGTTACCAGGTGACGGACAGTACGGCGTTCAGCCCGCTGACCGCGGGACTGAAGATGGTAGATTTCGAGCAGATCAATGATCAGAACTGTTATGCTTTCGGGGTGGCGGCCAATGATACATTGTACGAGGTGAAATTCGGCGCGGCATTTATGGGTTTTATCCAGCTTTCGCCACAGTACAAACGACCCTTCCCCCGGGCTGATCTCATTACGCCTGCCACAAAATGGGCAAGTACGCCTTCCGAGATCTTTTATTTCAGCTCCGGCTCCACGATCTATAGCTATAATCCGTTGAATCAGCAGGTGGCGCCGCTGGCTACCGATTTTGGCGGACAGGCGGTGACAATGGTCAAGGTCACCGATGGCGGAAACACATTGATCGCCGGCGTCAATGGTACGGTGTATTTCCTGGATATCAGGACCGGCAGAAATGGACAGATCATCAAACAGATCAATGGCGTGCCCGGTTTGCCGGTAGATGTCGCCGTTCGTGAACAATAAAAAATACAAGCACAATGAAAAGCATCTTATTCTTGGCGGCTTTGGCCCCGCTGGTGACGGCGGCGCAAAAGCCAGATTTTACGATCACCGGCCGGATCGGACATTACAATGCGCCCGCGAAGATCTACTTCGATCATATGGAAGGCGATACAAGCCGGACGGACAGCGCGGTGCTGTCGGACGGGCGTTTCCGGTTCTCGGGCCGGATCAAGGGACCGGCGTCGGTGCGGATGGCCTTTGCGCCAAAGGGAGATGGAAAAGAAAAGGCCGTTTATACGGGGGATGTCATCTATTTCTATATTGGGTATGAGCATGTGCGCATCGAGTCCCGGGATTCGCTGGGTAACGCGACGATCAGCGGCTCGCCTGTCGACGCCGAATACAATGCGTTCAACCGGTACACGGGCGGGCCGATCATGGCGCTGACCAGGGCGGCGAATGCCGATTTCAACAGCGGTACGGAAGAGCAGAAAAAAGATACCGCCTTTTTTCATGCCGTGGACCGGCGATTCCGGCAAAGCGTCAGGAATATGCAGACCAGGGAGCTGGAGTACGCCAGGACGCATCCGTCGTCATTCTTCAGCCTGGTAGCCCTTTCCAATCTCACCAATACAGCGGCTATGGCAGATTCGAACCGGCCGGTATTCGAGGCATTGGACATGGAGCTGCGTAACAGTCCGGCAGGAAAGGAGCTGGAGCAGCGGATCGATGCCCTGACGTCGATCGTCCCTGGCAGTATGGCGCCGGACTTTACCGAGAATGATGTCAACAACAAGCCGATAGCGTTAAGCAGTCTGCGGGGCAAATATGTGCTCATCGATTTCTGGGCGAGCTGGTGTCATCCCTGCCGGATGGAGAACCCCAACCTGGTGAAGCAATACCAGCTTTATAAGGACAAAGGGTTTCAGATCTTGTCCGTGTCACTGGACGATAATGCCGGCAAATGGAAGGAGGCCATTGCCAGGGACGGATTGCCGTGGCTGCATGTCTCCGATCTGCAGGGATG
Organism: Puia sp.; assembly: GCA_035550615.1. GTDB lineage: Bacteria > Bacteroidota > Bacteroidia > Chitinophagales > Chitinophagaceae > Puia. The sequence goes on along the minus strand of DASZOW010000367.1, from coordinate 21,258 downwards.
GAATAATGCCGCTTGTAAATTATATGCGATCCGGGCGGTGCCTTCCAGCTTTCTCGTGGATCCCCAGGGAAAGATCATCGCTACGGGGCTGATCGGTGAAAAGCTCAACGACAAATTGAAGGAGCTGTTTGCCAATTAGGTCCGCTGAATTTATAGATAGCGATCCGGTGATTCACCATATACACCGAGGTATTGGCGCCGGTTTCGGCGGTTTTGACCTTGATCAGATCGGAAGCCTGTTCGGGCATGTGGCATTTGGTGCAGTTCTGTTCGAGATAGAAGATATTCTTGTTATCGGCGAGCTTGCAAAAGTGAGCGCTCCCCGGGGTATGACACTTCTGGCAAAGCCGGGCATAGCGGGCATAGTTCCCGTGGTCGTCGATATGCGTGTTATGACAGGTCGAGCAATCCATGTTGCTCATCTTAAAACATTTGCTGCTCGTCAATAAGGCCACCTGGTCTCCATGAACATCGGGGCGGTCGGGGCCGGCATGCGCCGGAAGCACGAAATGAGAAAGCGAATCGCCGGGACGGAATGCGAAGATCGTGCGGAGCTGGATATTATTGCTACCGGAATGACATACCGCGCACATCTCGATCCTTTGGCTGCGGGAAAGCGAACGGTAAGAAACGATGTACTTGCCGTGTTTCTCTTCGGGGAATTCGGTATGGAAGCTGACATGGTTGGCGGCGGGGCCATGACATCGTTCGCAATCGATATTCAGGACCATAGAATTCCTATCCAGCGCATTTACGGATTGCGAACGGGTTTGAGTGATGAACGAGGTGTGACATTCGAAACATCTTTCCAGCACGGGCCTGTCGAAGAAAGGCATCCCCGGCGGATAGCCCGGGCTGCTGGTCCATCGGTGCATGCCGGTGAACCACGAGATCGGAAGCTGATATATCTGGTCGTTCTTCCAGTACAGATAGGTCTGGCCTTTTTCATAGCCAAAGACGATGTCGAACCGTTCGGCCCTTTTTTCCCTGCCATCGACATAAAGGACCTGGTAGGGAATGCCTTCCCGTTCTTCCATGACCACTTTGGCGGTGTCGTTGACCACGAAGGTATTCGAGTCCTTTGCAAAGCTGCCCGCGATAGTTCCCGAACCGGCCAGGGCTGCGGCATGGTAATGCGGCGTATGGAGGTAGGAGTCGCAGATGCGCTGATGACATTTTACACAGGCGGCCGAACCGGCATAAGCCTTTCCCCGCGGGTCATGGCCGTCGGAGCTCAGACATTGCGAGAACAGCAGGATGGCAAAAGCGATCGTCCCGACGAGTATCCATTTCTTCTCCGGTAATCTCATTTGTCGAAGATAATTTTTCTGCCGATCCCCTTGTTGTTAAAGACTTCTATATAGGAGACGTTCTTGCTCACGGTCAAAAAGCAGCCGGATTGGGACAGGAAGGAGGAGCCATGATAGCATTCGGTGCGTTGCAGCCGGCCGTCGCTGAAATGGAGAAGGGCATAGGCGTCATCGGGGGCAAATTTCAGCAGGGCGGGGCTTTTCTTAAGCTCGTATAACTTCAGGGGGCCGCGGTTCTGGCTGGCCGCCACCAGGTATCTTCCCTGGCTTCCCTGCAGTTTGACCAGCGCCTTGCCATTGCCCGGAATATAGATGCCGCTTTGGAGGATCGACAGCGGAGTGAAATTTCCCGCGCCGTCGCCGCGCAGGAGCAAGCCGTTTAGCGCATCATAACGACCGGTGCCTACTTCGGTGCCGAAGTCATTGCCGTTGATCAGCACATCGAGATTCCCGTCCCCATCGAGATCATCGACGATCATGCCGTTGACCACCGAGACCTGCGCCGCTGTAGGCAAGGGGATCATGGTGAATTTGCCGCCGCCATCGTTGCGCAGATAGCAGGAGGCCATCGTCGTGGCCTGCAACCGGATGGCGCCCTTACGTTGCGCCGGTGTCAGGATATCGTCCATAGTAGCCAGCGCAAAGGGTTTATACGTAGGGAACTTCTTTTTGATCACCGGCATTTGTCTGGCGATATCATCGCGGCCCGGCGCCGGAAATTCCTTTTTTACTCCGTTTTGATCGGGAAGATACAGGGAGGGAATGGCGATATAGGTCCCCGTGTTGTCGAAGTCTTTGGCGGTGACGCACACCGGATACCGGCTGCTCGCCTGGTACAGGGAGTTCAGCCCCAGGTTGCCGATGATGTAATCGGTGCGTCCCGTATGTCTGAAATCGCCGGCCGCTATCGAATTCCACCAGCCCGTTCTATCGCCGATGCCGGAATGTGGTGTGACGTTCACGAATTTTCCGTTCTCATTCCTGAAAAAGGTCACGGGCATCCATTCCCCGACGACGATCAGGTCGGTATGGCCGTCGCCATCGAAATCCGTGAAAAGCGCATCGCAGATCATCCCGATATTCCTGAGCCCCGGCGCCACTTCGTCGGTGACGTCGGTGAATCGCGCGTGGCCGCCGTGAGAGTCGTTCCGGAAGATAAAACTGGTCACCGGTTTCGGATATTTTGCCGGTTGTACACGGCCCGAGACAAAGAGGTCCATCTTCCCATCGTTATTGAAATCGAAACCCCTTACGCATAGTTTGCTGGTATGATTGACCGGCAATGCGTTGCTATCCGCTGAAAAATTTCCATGGCCGTCGTTGAGGTATAATATGTCCTCGTAGCCGCCGGTGTCGGATGCTGCCTTGTAGCCGCCGCGGGCTATATAGACATCTGGTTTCCCATCACCGTTGGCATCGAAGACCAGGATGCCCTCGTCCTTGTAGTAGTTCGGCGCTTCCGTCCCTGCCGGAAGGAGGTCCTTTTGCAGAAAGCGGGCATCGGGCTGTTGCAGGAACAGCGTGGCATGATCGTTTTGATTGCCGCCGACGATCAGATCGTCGAGCCCGTTCCCATCCATATCGCCGACCGCCAGCGCGGGACAATATTCGGAGAACTTATGCGGCAGGAGGGCCTGGATCGTAAAATCGATCTGATCGAAGTCCTTATGGGTATAGTGGATCCCCGAGGCGGCAGTGATCTCTTTGAACAAGCTGTTTTCGGCTATTGCGGGGGGCACGGCTAAGTCCTCTTCCCCGGCGTCGGCGATGTCAACGGTCAGGACCTGGTCGGCGCGAATATTCCGGATGGTCTGCCTTTTCCCCGTGTTCCAGCGGATAATGGCCGAATCGATCTGCCGGGATACGCCCACCCCGAAATGGGCGCTGCAGGCCATCGTAGACAGATATCCCCGGTAGGGATTGTTATCGTAGACCTGTTTTTTGCCATGATCATAAAAGATCGTTGCAATGGCGCCGATGCCATGGATGTTCTGCGGGCCGCCTTTGAAGATGATGTTCAGGAAATGGGCCGAGGTGTCTTTGGTCCGGCCGGTATTCCGGTAGACCATCGCCGGATCGTTGATATTGTTGATCACGAGGTCCATGGCGCCGTCGTTGTCGAGATCCACGGCTGCCGCGCCGTTGGAAAAGGAGGGAACGCTCAGTCCCCAGCCGTCGGTCTCGTCCGAGAAGTTCACACCGTTCTTATTGCGGAAGGCATAGTTATGGAGTTTGATCTGCGGGATCAGATCGATCATCGCCTGTTTGGTCACGACGCCGGTGGATTTTTGCCGGTAGGCATTGAAATCGTGGTCCGAGACATCGCGTGGAAATCCATTGGTGACGATAAGATCGCGATAGCCGTCGTTATCGAAATCCATGACCAGCGGCGTCCAGCTCCAGTCCGTCTGGGCCATGCCGCTCAGAAAGCCGACCTCGCTGAATGCGGGGATGCCGATGGAATCCTCTTCGCCGACGCGGGGACCCTGGTTGATCTGCAGGGTATTTCTGACATATTGGTATTGATAGCCGTAGAGATCGAAGTTTTGATAGGTATAGGTGTTGTTGGCGCCGAGCATCATCTTTTTCCGGTAGTTGTCTTCGGGGTTCATGTCGAGCTCGACGATATCCGGCAGGCCGTCGTTGTTGATGTCGGTGACATCCTGGCCCATGGCGTTAAAAGAGGTATGTTTGAAATAGTCTTTGACGCGGTTCGTGAATGTGCCATCGTGATTGTTGACGTAGAGAATATTGTTCGAGAGGAAATCGTCCGATACATAGATGTCCTTGAAACCGTCGCCGTTGATGTCGCAGATGGTAGCCGAGTGGCCGAACCCTTCGAACGTGATCCCCGCCTGTTTGGAGACGTCGTGGAAGACGGGATGTTTCAGCAGGGCATCCATGTCATTGCGATACAACCGGCCGATGCTGGGAGCGGTCCCGCTGCTGTTCCGGTGCACGAAGTCGGAAGGATTGTTGCCGTTGGATGCTTCGTTGACGGCGAGGTACATGTCCAGGTCGCCGTCGTTGTCGTAGTCGAAGAAGCTCGCCATGGTCGACTGCACGTGAATATCCAGGCCATATTCCGCCGCCATGTCCTTGAAGTGCGGAATGCCTTCTTTATCGATACCCTGGTTGATATATAGGATATTTCGTCTTCTGAGCGAGTCCTTGTAGATGGTGTTGCAGATATAGATATCCAGCAGGCCATCGTTATTGATATCCACTACCGATACGCCCCTGGCCCATCTGCCCAGTCCCTGTACGCCGGCTTTTTCGGTGATGTCCTCGAAACGGAAGCCGCCTTTGTTGAGGTATAGCCGGCAGGGGACCATGTTACCCGTAAAGAAGAGGTCCTGGAAGCCGTCGTTATTAAAATCTCCGACGCCCACGCCGCCGCCGTTATAGATATTGACAACGTCAAAGGGGTTGATGGAATCGTTTTCCGTGATCTTGTTATTGAACGTGATGCCGGAACGGGTAGCAGAGACCTTTTGGAACAGGGTATCCGGATGATTACAACTTACCAGCCAGGGTAGCAGGATGCACCAATATAAAATTCGGGACCGTGTCAATAACTCGGATTTTGGGTCAGATTGGGGTTCAGGGATATGGCGGATACGGGTATGGGCAGGATATCCTTGTTTGCGGGCAGGGTAGTCATCCACACACCGTGGGTCTTTCCATCGGCGGTGGGTCCGTAGGGATAGACGATCTGGTTAGTGTTGGAAGTAGTACCATATTCCTGCTGGATAAAGGCCGACGCTACTCCCTTGCCTGCTCTGCGCAGGTCATACATGAGGGAATACTCACCTGTAAGCTCATGCCGGTATTCGCTTAGCACCATTTGCATCGGGTCTGTTATCGGCTGTGTAGCCTTGCCGTCCCAGGTAAGGCCGTCCTGCATGACGGCGGGAGCCGTTCCGCCCCAGGCGCGGTCCCTGACTTGTTTGATATCGGCCAGCGCACCGGTAATATCACCCGTATGGATCTTGCATTCGGCCCTGTCCAGCAGGATCTCGGCATAACGCAGGAGGATCTGGTTCTGGCCGCCGAAAATAGCAGACGTACCGTTGGCGCCGGTGAGGGTCGGGTCACGCCATTTTTTGGCGCAATAATATCCCGAGCGTGGGGTCCCGTCTGTCCCATACCAGGGATGGGCGATCGTTCCGCAGGAATTGATCGGTTTGTAGGGCTTTCCGGTGCCATCCGAATAAACGGTCGGGTTGGTCGAATCACCGGCCTGCACGACGGCATAACCCTTGATGCCGCCCCACTTGGCGATGATACCCGGGCTTACAAGGGTATCGCCGGGACCGCAGATCGTGGCGGCCCGCCGCAGATCGCCGGACTGATAGGAATACCAGAGACCGGGATTGCCATAGTCATAGCCAAAGCCGCTGATCTCCTGTGGCCAGCTGAAATCATCGATCCACGCTTCTTCGCCGCCGTCGTTCCAGCCGCCGTCCCAGCTTTGCGAGCCATATACATTGAACTGTACTTCGAACAAGGATTCATCGCTGTTCTGGTTCGAGAATTCACCGACGTCCACGAAGTTCTTGAGCAGATGATAATGATTTGTCAGTTCGGGGTTGTTAAAGGCTACGAGCGCCGAGTCATAATGGCCGAGCCACATCTGCGCCGCTCCTTCGAATCCGTATGCTGCGCCGGTCGTGGCGCGACCGATATCTGAAGAAGCCAGCTGCGTCTTGGACACCAGCAGGTGTTCCGCCATGTGCATATCCGAAACGACCTGCATGAATACGGAATCCTGTGTGGATCGCGGCGTCAGCCCATTGGTTTGCGCTTTCAGCTCGAGCGGTACGCCGCCGAATGTGCCGGCCAGGTAGTAATAGGTCATGCCGCGCAGGAAATAAGCTTCGCCTTCCAGGCGATCGGCCAGCGAGGCGGGGGTGAGCACGCCGCTGGCTCTTGTCTTGGCGATAATGTCCAGTGCGGCATTCGCCCGGGCGATGCCGATATACGCATTGTTCCAGAAAACGGGCAGGGCTCCGAAGTCGGCGCCGATGCCATAGTAGTTCCAGACGATATCGGCTCCGTTATTGTACCAGTCGTGTGTCAGGAAGTTCGCATAATACCAGATCGATTTCTTCAACAGGTCGCTGCTTTGATAAGTATCGTAGATCGCATTGACCAGCTCCACCACCTGCTGAGGCTTTGTAAACGCGTCCTGCGCATCGGCGGCCGTCGTATCCGTGACCTGTAAAAAGCTTTTCTTGCAAGCCAGTGGACTTAACAACACGCCAAGTACAACCCCAACGCCAATGACTGTTGTGTATAGTTTCATATTGTTCAGTGTTATATTATTTGAATGTTACGTTGAGGCCAAAAGTAAAATACCGGGAGGAAGGGTAGGTGCCGTTGTCGACGCCGGCCTGGGTGGCATTGCCCCCCTGGAACCCGATCTCCGGATCGAGCCCTTTGTACCCGGTGACGGTGAACAGGTTCTGCGTCGAGAAATACAGCCTGACCTTGGACAGGGTAAGCCAGTTGATCATACTTTGAGGGAGGCTATAGCCGACCGTTATATTCTTGCATTTCAGGAAGCTGCCGTTTTCGACATACACGCTGGAAGCGACATTGCTGCCGATGGCATCGTCGTTGGACGTGATCCTGGCATATCTGTTCGAGGGATTTTTGGACGTCCAGGCGTGTTCGTAGTAGTCCACGCTGACGTTCTCCACACCTACGAAGGATCGGTTCTGGAAGCTTTCCAGCGAGCTTTCCGCAAAGTTGAAGATCTTGTTACCGTACACGCCATAGAAGTAGACGTTGAAGTCCCAGTTCCTGAAAGTAGCGTCGAGGTTCAGGCCACCGAAGAACTTGGGTATCGGGCTGCCCAAACCCGTTTCGTCGCTGGCGTTGACAGTACCGTCGCCATTGAGATCGGCGAAGTAGCGGTCGCCGGGCTGCGTGATGGTCTTTTGGTAGGCGGCAAAACCTTTGGCCACCGCATTTTTATTCAGGTTGTCGATCTGGGATTGTGTCTGGAAGATGCCCAGCGATTTATAGCCGTAGAATTCACCCACGGGGCCGCCCACCTTTGACATGCTGAAGGGCGTCCAGCCGAGCGCCGGGATGACGGTCGTCGGGTTACCGAAGTTCGCCAGCTGGCTGGTACCCGAGCTGATGGCGGTGAGTTTATTGTAAAGCGTGGAAAGCGTCAGGCTGGCGCCGAGTGTAAGATCCCTGCGAACGGTCTGGCTGACGCCGATGCCGAGCTCGAAGCCCCTGTTCAGCATATCCCCCACGTTCTCGGCCAGGTTCGAATAGCCGGATTGTGCGGGCGCGGGGATGAACAGCAGAAAATCTTTGGATTTCCGTTCGTACCAATCGACGGTCAGTCTTACATGCCCGTTGAAAAAAGCGGCGTCCAGTCCGATGTCGGTCTGCTCGTCCGTTTCCCATTTGAGGTTGGGATTGGCAGGCTGCAGCGGATAGATGCCCGGGTTATACGTCTTTGGCACGCCGAAGGTATAGCCATAATTGGGAGCGACAGTCGCGGCGGCGCCGGATGCAAAGAGGGCGAGGGACTGGAAGGGGGCGATCGTCTGTGAATTTCCCACCTTGCCATAGCTGCCCCGGATGCTCAGATCGGAGAGCCAGTCCACATTCCGCATGAAGGCTTCATTCTTTACCGCCCATTTGACAGCGCCGGATGGGAATACGCCATATTGGTGACCGTTAGCAAATTTGGACGAACCGTCCCTCCTGAGCGTACCGGTGATGAAATACCGTTCGTCATAATTATAGTTGATCCGGCCGAATTCGGAAGCCAGCGTCGTAATGGTCTGGCCGTTATTTCCCGGACCCGCGGTGAATACGACGGCGGTGCTTTGGGACAGCTGCTGAACGGTGTTGTTCGGTGGAATGCCGCTGCCTGCCATCGAGTCGAGCATATTCTTCTGAGCGGTGACGCCGGCTACCAGGTTGATGGTATGTTTGCCAAAGGTCCGGTCGTACGAAAGCGTATTCTCCCATAGCCAGTCAAAGGAGCTATTCATGGTCTGCGTGTAGGCCGCATTTTGCGTCGCCCCTGCCTGCGAACCGTATTGATTGACTAGGCGATCGTCCTCGGGCAGGAAATAGTAACCGTTATAGCTCAGATAGGTGATGCCTGCATTCGTTTTGAACTTGAGACCTTTAAACAGGGAGACCTCCAGCGAGGAGTTGACGAGGAAGAAATTGTATAAGTTCTGATACCTGCTGGTATTGACGGTGTAAAGCGGGTTGGAGTATTTGGCGACATACACATAGATCGGGTTGAAGAAACCATAGTTGCCATTGCCATCCCTGATCTGGTTGGTGAGCTTGTTGCCGCTGTCGAGAGTTGGCGGGAGCTCGCTAAGCGCAAGCAGGTTATTGCTGCCGTTGGTGCCAAAGGGCACGTTGACGTCCTGGCGGGTGTATTTAACGCTGGTAGACCATTTGACCCATTTTTCGGGCTCGAAATCCAGGTTGCCGGCAAAGGTCAGCCGTTTGAAATAGGAGGCCTGTACGATACCCTTTTGATCATAGTAGCCGATGGAGCCGGAGGCCTGAACCTTTTCGGTGCCGCCCCGGACATTGAGATAGTAATTCTGGCTAAGGGCCGGCCGGTACAGCGTATTCTGCCAATCGACATTATGCAAGGTGGATGGGTTGGCCCAAGCGGAGAAGGATTGGAAATTCCCATTGGAAGCAGCGGCCACATTGTTGGCCAGCGTCCCGAATTGCTGTGCGTTCAGCACCTTGTATTGTTTGGGTCTCGTCTGGATCGCCTCATACATATCGGCGGAGATCTGCGCGCCGCTCTTTCTGCCGCGTTTGGTGGTGACCATGACCACGCCATTTGCGGCACGCATCCCGAAGACAGCGGTGGCGGAAGCATCCTTTAAGATGTCGATGCTGGCGATGTCGTTAGGATTGATATTATTTATCCCGCCGGTTTCGAGCGGATATCCGTCGATGACGTACAGCGGCATGTTACCATTGTTCGCGAGGCTGCCCGTACCGCGGATCAGCACGTTGACATTGCCGCCTGGAGAAGCGTCGTTTTGTGTGACCTGTACGCCGGGGGCGCGTCCCTGCATGGCCTGCTCCAGGGTGGTGATCGGCACTTTTTCGATCTGGTCGGCAGTGACGCTCGCAATGGCCCCTGTAAGATCCTTCCGTTTTGCCGTACCGTATCCGATGACCACCACCTGCTGCATGTTTGTTTGGTTGGAGACGAGATGGACGTTGATCGTGGCGCTGTTCCCGACCGGAACCTGCTGGCTCAGGAAACCCACGGAACTGACCACCAGGATGGAGTTGGGAGGCACCGTCAGGGAGAACGATCCATCCTCCGCAGTTATGGTGCTGATATTCTTTCCTTTGACCCCTATGGTAGCGCCGGCCACGGAACTGTCGGTCTCGTTGGCGACGACTTTGCCTGTGATCTGGTGTCCCTGACCGAACACGATGCCGGTGGTGCAGATCAGCGACAGCAGGAATAACGCGGAAATCCTGAGAAGGGATTTGAACTTAGTCATAAGCAAGCTTGTTGGAGATAATATGCAGTTAATCAAAACAAAGGACGGCAATTCCTCTTTCTTTTTCTGATCAATATTTATCAAAAACTTATCAAAATTCAACAATTGTCCGCGCTTCGGTAGGTAAGGGGCGGTTTTTGGACTAATTTGTTTATGCTAATGAGAGGCTGCTTTAATATTAAGGTATTACTACTTATCCTTGTCGTCGTTGTTTTCTTCGGCAGGGTAGAGGGCCAGCCCTATTATTTCAATCATTACCAGGTCGAGAATGGATTGTCGAACAACTCCGTGGAATGCAGTATACAGGATGACGACGGCTTCTTATGGTTTGGGACCATTAACGGATTGAACCGTTTCGACGGTTATTCGTTCAAGACCTTTTATCACGATCCCGGCGATCCGACGAGTATCGGCAGCAATTTCATCCGCTGCCTTTATAATGATAGTCAAGGCGTCATCTGGGTCGGCACCAATAAAGGCGTTTATACCTATGACAAGATCGGCGAAAAATTCAATCTTGTCCGGAATCTTCCAAGTGGGAACACCACCAGTATCCTCAGTGACGGAAACGGGTTTTTCTGGTTTATCATCGATATGCTGATCTATCGGCTCGATCCGCAGACAGGCGTATCCAAATTCTATCCGATGGATGGACTGGCGCAGGTGGCCACATCGATGACGATCAGCGCCGATAATACGTTGTGGGTCTCCACCGTCGCCGGGTGTATAAAAAAATATTTGCCGGAGGCGGACACCTTTAATACTTATAGCACATACAGGCGGAAGCAGGATGCGTTATTCACGTCCATCGAAAAGATCTATCCGATGAATGACAGCGTTTTCCTTATCGGCACCAAGAGCGAGGGCGTCAAGACATTCGATACGAAGACGGGCCGTTATAAGAATATCATCACGCTGAACCAGGAAGGGACCGGTATCTATGTGCGGACGATCATCAGGCGAAACGAGAGCGAATACTGGATCGGCACCGAGACGGGCATCTATATCTATAACAGCAGGAGCGGATCGGTATCGCATCTGCAGCGCGAATACGATAATCCCTATTCGATATCCGACAATGTCGTCTTTGCCTTTTGCCAGGACAGGGAAGGAGGTTTATGGGTCGGCACCTACCTGGGCGGACTCAATTATCTGCCGGAAAGCTTTGTTTTTTTTCAGAAGTTCTTTCCCCGGGGGCCGGCGCCTTCGCTCAGCGGGCATGCGGTCCACGAGATCTGTAAGGACCGGTTCGGGAATTTCTGGATCGGTACGGAGGATGGCGGGGTCGATAAGGTCAACCTGAAAAAAAGGACGTTCGAAGCCTTCCGGCCCGGAGCTTCGCCGGGAAGCATCGCTTATCACAATATTCATGGGCTGCTGGCGACGGGTAATGAACTTTGGATCGGAACGTTCGAACACGGGCTGGATGTCCTGGACATTTTAACGGGGAAGGTCATACGCCACTATGATGCCGGCCCCGGTGAGCATAGCCTCAAAAATAATTTTATCGTCACCATTTATCAGACCCGGAGCCGTGACATACTGGTCGGCACCTGGGGCGGCCTGTACCGTTACGAGAGGCAGCAGGATAATTTCACGCGGATCGAGGGATTCGGCGTGCATATACAGGCGCTGTTGGAGGATCGACAGGGGGTGCTATGGTCGTGTACCCAGGGCGAGGGCATTTATTTTTATAACCCGGCGACCCGGCAGCACGGAAATCTCCACTATGACCCCGATGACGCAAACAGCCTGATCGACAATCATGTCAACGGGATCTACCAGGACAGCAGGGGCGAACTGTGGTTTGCGACGGAAGGCGGCCTCTGTGAGTACGAAAAGGCGAGCGGGAAATTCACCCGGTATACGACAAAGAACGGTTTGCCCGACAACCTCATCTTCCGAATCCTGGAAGACGACAGAAAGAAATTGTGGATCAGCACCTCCAAGGGGCTTGTCTGTTTCGATCCCGATACCAGGGATATCAAGACCTACAAACGGTCTAATGGATTGCTGAGCGATCAGTTCAACTACAATTCCAGCTTCAGGGATACGGATGGGATGATCTATTTCGGCAGCGTCAAGGGGCTGATCGGATTCAATCCGGCGAAGTTCGTCAAGAATACCTCGGTCCCGCCGGTATACATCACCGGCATCGAGATCAACAATAAAGAGTATACGGTAGACAATAAGAATTCTCCGCTCAAGGAATCCATAGCTTATGCGCGGACGATCAGGCTGCCCTGGGACCAGTCGACCATCGCCATCGATTTCGCGGCATTGAGCTATACGGTGCCCGAGATGAACGAGTATGAGTACAAGCTCGAAGGACTGGACAAGGACTGGACCTATCTGAAGACGAACAGGAGGGCCTATTTTACGAAACTGCCGCCCGGGAAATACATTTTCAAGGTCAGGGGATCGAACAGCAGCGGTGTCTGGAACGAAAAAGACGCGGAGATCCAGATCGATATCCGGCCCCCTTTCTGGGCCAGCACCTGGGCATATATCCTCTATGCATTTGCCGCCCTCAGCCTGGTGTTTGTCGTGATCCGGTATTATGTCGTGCGGGCCAGGGAGCGGAATAGGCGGAAGATAGAATTGCTGGAAAGAGAAAAGGAGCGGGAGATCTATGTCGCCAAGATCGAATTTTTCACGAATGTGGCGCATGAGATCAGGACCCCGCTTACCCTGATCAAAATGCCGCTGGATAAATTGACGAAACGATTGAACCAGCATCCCGAGTTAAACGAAAACCTGCGCATAATGGAAAGAAATGCCAATCGGCTGATCGACCTGACGAACCAGCTGCTCGATTTCAGAAAGACCGAAGCTGATAAGTTCAGCCTGAATTTTGTGAAGACCGATGTTTCGGAATTGCTGAAAGACGTATTCTCCAATTTCCAGCCTGCGGCGGAGGAGAAGAATCTCAGTTTCCGGCTCGAGCTGCCCAGGCTTACGCTGCAGGCTTATGTAGATGCCGAGGCCGTCAAAAAGATCCTGAACAACCTGGTGAGCAATGCCATCAAGTATGCCGGGAACAGGGTCATCGTGCAATTGTTGCCGTTCAACAGCGAGGACGCCGTTTTCAGCATCGAGGTCAGGAACGACGGTTTTATGATCCCTTATGATCAGAAAGAAAAGATCTTTCAGCCATTTTACCGGTTAAAGGGAACGGAGAAGGTTCCGGGCACGGGTATCGGGCTGTCGTTGTCGCGGTCGTTGGCCGAGCTGCACAAAGGCGTGCTCGATCTCAGGCGGCCGGAAAAAGATCTCAATGTGTTTCTGCTGGTGTTGCCTATTCACCAGGACCAGGAATTCGTTTTGCAGAACGATGATCCAGGGCTTGTCGTGAATAATGAAGGTTTACAGCAGGAATCCGGGACGGATGCGGGGAAGCCGGTGATCCTGCTGGTGGAGGATAACAGGGAGATCCTCGATTTTGTGTTCCGCGAACTTCAGTGTGAATACACGGTCCGGCGGGCGCTGAACGGGCAACAGGCGCTGGGGCTGTTGAGGGAGGAGAACGTCCAATTGATCATCAGCGATATCATGATGCCGGTGATGGATGGCATCGAATTATGCAAGACGGTAAAAACAGATCTGGAGTTCAGCCATATCCCCATCATTCTGCTCACGGCAAAGAATACACTGCATGCGAGGATCGAGGGGTTGGAGGTCGGTGCGGATGCGTATATCGAAAAGCCATTTGCGTTGGAGCATTTAAAGGCGCAGGTCTCCAATTTGATTTCGAACCGTGCAAAGATCAAAGAATATTTTGCCAGCTCTCCGCTGGTGCATATAAAAAGCATCGGCTATTCCAAAGCCGACAAGCAATTCCTGGAACAGCTGGATGCGATCATCCATGAGAATCTGTCCAATATGGAGATCGATGTCGAGAACCTGGCGAAGCTGATGAATATGAGCCGGGCGACATTTCACCGGAAGGTCAAGGCCTTGTCGAACCTGACCCCGCATGAGCTGATCAATATCACCCGGCTCCAAAAGGCGGCGCGATTGCTGGCGGACGGCAATTATAAGGTCTATGAGGTAGCCGATATGGTCGGATACACGCTGCCCTCGAATTTTGCCAGAGATTTTCACCGGCAGTTCGGGATGACGCCGTCCGAGTATGTGAATAGCCGTAAGGCTCACAGCCGGATCTGACAGCCTGCGAACCGGCGGCGGCGCCGACCCTATTTCTTGATCTTCACCCTGTCTGCTACCAGCTGCCCGATCTGTACGCCCATGACGTGGCTGACGTCCGTGGAATATTTGTAATGGATCCCGCCGTAAAAACGTGAGTTGGCCGTTTCGTCCGCTGCTGCGCGGAAGCTGGGGTAGCTGCGGCTTTTGATGCCGAATTCCATTTCAGTACTATCGGTATAAGGGAAATTATCGCCAAACACGCTGGTAAGCGCTTCCGCGGCGGCTGCCGAGATCGTGCAATGTCCGCAGGTGTACTCGGGGAATGGAGGAGTTTGCAGATGGGGCCGCCAGTTCGGATCGAAATATTTGTCGATGGCGGTCTCGGGCCGCAGCGTATTATAGATGTATTTGATATTCCAGCACTGGATAAAGGCGTCGAATATGGCAGCGGCTGTTTTCGCGTATGCAGCCGTGGTAGTGCCGAAATCGGCGTGCGATTTCATGGCGGCGATGCCTACGACTCCCATCCAGTGGCCGGCGGGTGAGAATTTCTTGGTGCCGAACATCAGGTGGCCGGAAACATTTAATTTAAAGGGGTTGTCGTCCCAGAAATCGGCGATCCATGTTTCCTCGGGGGTGAGGCTGTCGCCTTGGTTCTCGATGAGCTTTACTTCCTTGTAATAGGGAGCGTTCTTGTCCGTAACATCGAATTTATATGGCGGGTGCGGCATGAACTGGCGGAGGCTGTCCATAACGACATAGCGGATCTCGCTCCAATGAGGTTCCATGGCGGGCGTATAGGCCGGTGGAGTGGGGACCCATCTGCCGGGAGAGTCGTTGACCATATATTCGGGGGCGCCGCGGGTCTGCAGATAGCGGTCGCCTTTGCTCCAGGCCATGATGGCGGAGCCGACAGTATCGGCGTAGGCGATCGAAGCATTGAAGACGGAGGAAGGCATGCCGTGGTCTTTGGCCAGCTGTTTGAGGCTGTCGGTATAGGTGCGCATGCTGCCTTCGGGGAAGGTCACCGCTTCGCCCAGTTTGCAAAAGGCAAGCACCGAGGCGAATTCATAGTCGATGGTTTGACCGGCGGGCGGCCGAGGGACGGGTTTAAGTTCGCGCAATTGCCCGGCCAGGGACCGGAAGCGGTCAGGATGGGCCGCGGCCATGACCTCATAACCGGCGACCGCGGCGTAGAGATAATTCCGCGAGGCTACGATGGGACCGAAATTGTTGCCCATGACGACCGTGTTGAGCTGATGTACGGCATCGCAATAGAGATTGGGGTCCCGGAAGACCTTATCGTAATCGTTGGTGGAATGACATGCGCAAAAGCAACCTGCAATGCAGGCGATCAGGATCAGACGAATTTTCATTGTATCAAAGAGGTTGACGATGTGTAAATGTATCGGGATTAATGGCGTGGCGGCTCATGAGAAGAGTTGCCGTGGAGGTTGTTTGCCGGTGCGTGCGTAGCCCCGGTGCAGCCGGGTATCGTAAGGAAGATCATCTTTGGCGGTGTGGGCAGGAAAATTGCAGATAGCAAATGCCGGCATCTGTTGCCAGAAAACCTTGAGCACGGTAGGCGAGGCTTTTCCCGAGGGACTGGATCTGCCATGATCGTTCGATTGGTCGACGGCCAGCCGGAAGATATCGTTCCTGGCCTTTTGCAGGCGGCCCGCTTCCCCGTCCGGGATGCAGAGGAATTCTATAGAATCGTTGTACAACCTTTTCCGGACATATCTGTAATGGATGTCGCCGACCTGCAGTTCGCCGTCCGCGCGCTGGAAACTGGGGGATGAGTTGGAATAGGGGATCGCCGTTGCCGGCACTTTGAAGAGGATCAACTCACCGGCGTTGTATTGTTCATGATCCAGGCGGGCTTCCCAACGGACCGTTTCCCGGCTCTCGGCCCAGGAAATAAAAAGCCAGTAACCTACCCAATTGAAGAAGAGAAAGGTTAACAATAATATGGTGGCAATCTTTCTAAACAACATTACAAGGTAGCTAACTTTAATTAAATAATGAATGCGGAAAATAAAAATATTCTGGCCGTCAACGGCGGATCGTCCAGCATAAAGTTTTCCGTTTACGAAATGTCCTCGGCCGGCAGGCCGGCGGCAGGTGATGGTCATCTTTGGCCCGGGAAATGGCTGACGGGTAAGATCGACCGGATAGGGCAGGGGGAAGAAAAGCTAACGTTTACAGATAACCGAAATAAGGATCGGGGCGATCTGCCGGTAGCAGCCCGTGATCTGTCCGCCGCCGGGGGCTTTTTACTGGACTGGCTAAAGACGCGGGCGGATGTTTTTCCACTGGCGGCCGTCGGGCACCGCATAGTCCATGGCGGGCGGCATACGCAGGCCTGCCTGGTCGATGACCCTTTGTTGGATGAGCTCGACAAGCTGAGCGTGTATGATCCGGACCATCTGCCCGGGGAGATCGCGTTGATCCGGCTGATCCGCGGGTATGATCCGAAGCTGCCGCAGATCGCCTGTTTCGACACCGCCTTTCATGCGGGCATGCCGCGGCTGGCGAAGCTGCTGCCAATTCCCAGGCGTTATGAGCGGGCGGGGATGCAGCGCTATGGATTTCATGGGCTTTCCTACGCCTACATTCTCGAAGAGCTGACGCGGATCGCGGGCGCCGAAGCCGCCGGGGGATCGGTGATCATCGCGCATCTCGGCAATGGGGCGAGCCTGGCGGCCATCAAGGATGGCGTCAGCGTCGATACTACGATGGGATTTACGCCTACCGGCGGCATCGTCATGGGAACACGGCCAGGCGATCTGGATCCCGGCGTCATTTGGGCGATCCTGAACCACGAGCGGTACGATCCCGAACAGCTGGATCATTTCCTGAACCGGGAGTGCGGGCTGCTGGGGTTGTCCGAGACAAGTGCGGATATGCGGGAGCTGCTGGCCAGCGAGGGCAGCGACACCCGTGCGGCGGAGGCGGTAGGGTTGTTCTGTTATCAGGTGAAGAAGGCCATCGGCGCATTTACGGCCGTGCTCGGCGGGCTGGATGTGCTGGTCTTTACCGGGGGTATCGGGGAGCGGTCTGCCGCGGTGAGAAGCCGCATCTGTACGGGGCTCGGCTATCTGGGGATCGAGCTCGACCAGCGGGCCAATGCCGCCGATGCCGTATCGCTATCCCGGACCGGCACGCGTACCAGCGTCTATGCTATTCCGACCGATGAAGAGTCGATGATCGCACAAACAGTAAAACAGTTGCTATGACAGTCATATCGAACCTTTCCACGCAACAGCAGCAGCCGTTGGCGGCCGACGTCCTGCACAAGATCGATGCCTACTGGCGCGCCGCCAATTATCTGTCCGTGGGACAGATCTATCTCCGGGACAACCCGCTGCTTCGTGAACCGCTGACTGCGGCTCATATCAAGCATCTGCTGCTTGGCCATTGGGGGACCACACCAGGACAGAATTTCATCTATGTCCATCTGAACAGGTTGATCCGTGAACACGATCTCAACATGATCTATATTGCGGGCCCTGGTCATGGCGGTCCGGCGCTTGTCGCCAATACCTATCTCGAAGGAACCTATACGGAGATCTATCCGCATATCAGCCGGGACGCGGCGGGATTGCAGCGACTGTTCAAGCAATTCTCTTTCCCGGGTGGTATCCCGAGTCATGTGTCGCCGGAATGCCCCGGTTCCATCCACGAAGGCGGGGAGCTGGGCTATTCGCTTAGCCATGCGTTTGGCGCCGTATTCGACAATCCGACGCTTATCGCCGCCTGTGTCATCGGGGATGGGGAAGCGGAGACCGGTCCTCTTGCTACGGCATGGCATTCCAATAAATTTCTGAATCCCGTGACGGATGGAACCGTGTTGCCGATCCTGCATCTCAATGGGTATAAGATCGCCAATCCCACGATCCTGGCAAGGATCAGCAGGCAGGAGCTCGAGCAATTGCTGACGGGCTATGGCTGGGAGCCTTATTTTGTAGAAGGGGATGAGCCGGCGCCTATGCATCAGGCAATGGCCGCCACATTGGATACGATCCTCAGGAATATCCGGATCATCAGGGAGACGGCGCAGCAGCATGGACCGGCGGAGCGGCCGCGTTGGCCGATGCTGGTGTTACGAAGCCCGAAAGGCTGGACCGGGCCGAAGTTTGTCGACGGTCTTCAGGTGGAAGGATCTTTCCGGAGTCACCAGGTGCCGCTTTCGGACCCGGCGAAGAACCGGCAACATCTTCACGAGCTGGAAGCCTGGTTGCGGAGCTATCGGCCGCAGGAGCTTTTCGATGACCAGGGCGCTTTCTTGCCCGAGCTGGCCGCGATGGCGCCTACGGGCGAGCGGCGGATGGGCGCCAACCCGAATGCCAACGGCGGGTTGCTGCTCAGAGAGCTGATGATGCCCGATTTCCGTGAGTTTGCAGTGAACGTCAGGGGACATGGCGAGGTCAGGGCGGCAGATACACTGGTGCTGGGAGAATTCCTGGCGGCGGTGATCAGGCTCAACGGGAAGCAGCGCAATTTCCGCATTTTTGGACCGGACGAGACCCTGTCCAACCGGCTGGATGCCGTTTTTAAGGAGACAAACCGGCAATGGGAAGCGGAGATCCGTGAGCCGGATCAGTATCTGGCGGCCGATGGGCGCGTCATAGAAGTGTTGAGCGAACATAATTGTGAGGGCTGGCTGGAAGGGTATCTGCTTACAGGACGGCATGGCGTGTTCAACTGCTATGAAGCGTTTATCCATATCGTGGATTCGATGTTCAACCAGCACGCCAAATGGCTCAAGGTGAGTGCGCAGCTTCCCTGGCGGCGCAAGATCGCCTCGCTGAACTATTTGCTCGCTTCGCATGTATGGCGGCAGGATCACAATGGATTTACGCACCAGGACCCCGGGTTTATCGATCATGTGGTGAACAAGAAGGCGGAGGTGATACGCGTGTATCTGCCGCCCGATGCCAACTGTCTGTTGTCGACTATGGATCATTGTCTGCGGAGCCGGCATTATGTCAATGTCATCGTCGCGGGCAAGCATCCTGCGCCGCAGTGGCTGACGATGGAAGAGGCGGTGCTGCATTGTACCAAAGGGATCAGCATCTGGGACTGGGCCAGCAATGATCAGGGCTCGGAGCCCGATGTGGTCATGGTGGCGGCAGGCGATGTGCCTACGCTGGAGATACTGGGCGCTATCTCGATCCTGCGGAAGAAGCTGCCGGAGCTGAAGATCAGGATGGTCAATGTCGTCGATTTGATGAAGTTGCAGCCGCAGAGCGAGCATCCTCACGGGTTGAGCGATTTCGATTTCGATCTGCTATTTACAAAAGATAAACCCATCATTTTTGCCTATCACGGTTATCCCTGGCTGATACACCGGCTTACTTACCGGCGCACCGATCACGACAATCTCCATGTGCGCGGATACAAGGAAGAGGGAACGATTACCACGCCGTTCGATATGACCGTGCTGAACGATATGGACAGGTATCACCTGGTCATGGATGTCATCGCCCGGCTGCCGCAGCTGGGCCAGCGTGCAGCCTATCTCAAACAGGAGATGGAGGATATGCTGATCCGGCACCGCAACTACATCCGGGAGCAGGGCATGGATATGCCTGAGATCCTGAACTGGAAATGGGAGTAGCCGCCGCGTCTATTTGTACAGCACGAGGATCGTCTGGTAAGCGATACTCACGCCGTCGGTCCAGCAAAGGCGATAGGTCCCCGGCAGTAACCCCGGAACATTGATCCGCTGCTGCGCAACGCCGGCAGGCACCTGGATGGTCTGCACGATCATACCCCATGCATTGGCCAGCCGGAACACGGAAGGCCGTTTCACCGACGGCAGATCGACCAGGAAGAACCCATATTTCACCGGGTTGGGATAGACGGGCATGGTCATGCTGAGCATTTGTACCTGGATGATATCGCTGTAGGTATAGTGGGCCGTGGTATCCTGTACTTTGATGCGGTAGAAATTGACGCCTGGTTTGGGCATCGAATCGGTATAGGAATACGTATGGCCCAGACCGCCGGCAGCCACCGATTTGACGGTGCTGATGGTTGCAAAATTCGAGCCATCCACTCCGCGTTCGACGGCATAATAGGCCACGCCGGCATCGTTGACGGTTTGCCATTGCAACGCCGATCTGCCCGCGACAGGATCGCCCGTGAACGATACGAGCTGAAACGCACCTTGCGGGGCGGTCTTGGTGCTGTCATAGGTGAATACGAAGTTAGGGATCGAATCTGCCGAGCTTGCGCCGGCGACTTTGACCTCGCCTGTGCCGCCTGCACCCAGCGTGGCGACGATCTCGTTGTCCGAGACGATGGAGAACGAAGCGGCGGGAACACCCCCGAAGCTGACGCTGGTGGCGCTGGTGAGGTCGCTCCCGGTGATGGTGATCGAGGCGCCGACGCCACCACTCATCGGCGTGCAGGAGGTCAATAAGATCGAAGGCGCCGGAGCGGCGGTTACGAACGTAAAGGTGGCTAAGGAATCGGCGCCGTTAAAAGAGCTGACCCTTACCAGGCCGGTGGCGCCGGAACCGACGACCGCTTTGATCAACGAGTCGGAGACCACTTTGATACTGACAGCAGGAACCCCCCCAAAGCTGACGGCGGTATTGGTGGAAAAACCCGTCCCCGTAATGATAACGACGGTGCCCTGCGGCCCCGACGAAGGAGAGAAACCGGTAATGCCAAGGATGGGGGGAGCGGTATAAGTGAATCCGTGAACGGTATCATTTCCGAGGGCGGCGTCGACGATGATATCGCCGGTTGCGCCGGTATCCAGCACGGCCGTGATCACCGAATCGGAAACGATAGTAAAATTGTGCGCATTCTCGCCGCCGAAGCTAACGGCGGTGACCAGCGACAGGTTAGCGCCATAGAGGGTGATCGTGTCGCCATAGGTACCGGAGGCAGGCGTGTAGGAGGTGATCGACGGTATCTGCAGTGCGCCATAAGTAAAGGTCCCGGCGGTGGCTGTGCCATTTGGCGTTACGACGGCCACGTTGCCCGTGGCGCCGCTGCCCACGACCGCCGTGATAGTAGTAGAAGAAACGACCGTAAACGAAGTGGCGGGAACGCCGCCAAAGCTGACGGCCGTAGCGCCGGACAAGTTGATGCCGGTAATCTTGATCTGCGTTCCGCTCGAACCTGTTTGTGGTGTAAATGAACTGATAGCCGGTGTCGTGGGGGATTGACTAAGCAGCACAGAAAAGTCCTGGTTATTGGAATTCGGCGTAACGATGTCGGGGATGCCATCGCCGTCGAGATCGGCG
>DASZOW010000366.1:0-3713 GCA_035550615.1 Puia sp. | reverse complement strand
AGCCGATCATTTATAAATACGGTCACCTTTCGTTCGAGGAATTGATCGCGCTATACACTGCTTGCGATCTGGCGCTGATCACTCCCCTTCGGGATGGGATGAACCTCGTGTCGAAGGAATTTGTAGCCAGTAGAAAGGATGGTCATGGGGCGCTGGTATTGAGTGAAATGGCCGGCGCCGCCCGGGAGCTAACAGAAGCCTTGCTGGTGAACCCCAACGATATCGGAGAAATGGCGGTGGCGATAAAGACCGGGCTCGAAATGTCTGAAGCCAGCCAGCGGGACCGGCTCGTCGAAATGCAGGATCGCATCCGACGGTACGACGTCTTTGTTTGGGCGGCGGATTTCTTCCGTGAGCTGACGGCCGTCAAAAAAGATCAGCTGGAGTTCGAGATCAAATTCCTGGACGCCGTCACCAGGATCGAGCTGTTGGATGCTTATGCAAGGGCCGCCCGTCGGATATTGTTGCTCGATTACGACGGTACCCTGGTTCCGTTCGCAAAATTCCCTGGCGCCGCGGCGCCGACTCCCGACGTCCTTGAAATCCTGAGCGCTATCTCGGACAACCCGCTTAACGAGATCTATATCGTCAGCGGGCGGGATAGTCATACGCTTGAAAAATGGTTTTCCGGCATGTCTGTCGGCCTGATCGCCGAACATGGCGCGAAGGTCCGGCATAAGAATGGCGCCTGGGAGACTGCGGTCAATGATCCCGCGGAGGACTGGAAGTCGAAAATGGAAAAGATCATGCAGGGCTATGTCGATAAATGTCCGCACACGTTCATCGAACGGAAAGATTATTCCATCGCCTGGCACTACCGGAATGCCGATCTTGGCGACGGCGCCGTAAGGGCCCGGGAATTGTACGATGACCTCATCGGCCCGGCCAATCAGATGTCGTTGAATGTACTCAATGGGCACAAAGTCATCGAAGTACGGTTAAAGGGCATAAACAAAGGAGCCGCCATAAACCGGATCGTTACCTCGGCCAATTATGACTTCATCCTGTGCATCGGCGACGACGAAACGGATGAGGATATGTTCAAAAAGTTAGCCGGCCGGCCGGATGCATTTACGATCAAAGTAGGTAACGAAGCGTCCTTTGCCAAATACAATCTTCACAATCCGGTGATGGTGCAGGCGTTGCTTCAGACCGTCTCATCGTATGCGCCGGGTCCGCCCCAAGGGTAAAATGAGAAAGACCATTATCGATACAGCTTTTTTGCGATCCTGCCGATCGTCAATCCCTGGACCAGTATAGAGAACAGGACGATGATGTAGGTGACGCTTACAAACTCAGCCCGGTGGAATGCGGCCGGCAACGACAGCGCCAGGGCGACAGATATCCCACCGCGCAAACCTCCCCAGGTGAGGACACCGATGGCATGGCGCTCGAATGGGACAAATCGTCTCAACACCGTCACCGGCGCCAGGACCGACAGCCATCTCGCCAGCAGGACCACCAGGATCATGATCCCTCCGATGAAGAGGATCGCGTGATCGATCTTCACGATAAGCATTTCCAGGCCGATCAACAGGAAAAGGACGGCGTTGAGGATCTCGTCCACCAGCTCCCAGAACTTTGACAAATAATCTCTCGTCACGTCGGACATCGCGTGCTTTTTAGCTTCGTTGCCTGTAATGATCCCCGTGACTACCATTGCCAGTGGGCCGGAAACATGCAGAAAATCGGCGAACGAGTAGCCGGCCATGACGATGGCGATCGTTATGAGAATCTCGACCTGGTAGTTATCCAGGGTCTTCAACACCTTATATCCCAACCATCCCAGGGCCAGGCCATAGAGGATACCACCGCCAGCCTCTTTTAAAAAGAGCAGGCTGATCCCGCCGAACGATAGGGGCTGTCCGGGGGATTCAGCCAGTTCCAGCACTGTCAGGAAAATGACGATCGCCACGCCGTCGTTGAAAAGGGACTCCCCGGCTATTTTTAACTCCAGGGACTGTGGAATGCCGGCGTCTTTCAGAATGCCCAGCACGGCAATGGGGTCCGTGGGAGATATGATGGCCCCGAACAGCAGGCAATGGATAAATGGGATTGGAAAGCCAAACAGCTGCAGTGTATAGTAAACGAGACCGCCTACGATAAAAGTTGACGTGATGGTCCCCACCGTTGCGAGGACAATTACCGGCAAGCCCTGCTCTTTCAAACAGGTGGCGTCGATATGAAATCCGCCCGCAAAAAGCAGGAAGCCGAGCATTATCTTCATCAGGATCGTATTGAAATCGATACCAGCCACCCCGTTGCTGATCAACTCCAGCGATTCAAAATGAGGACCGAGAAAGACGATGAGCAGGGACGTGAGCAGCGAAATGACCATGATGCCGATAGTCTGCGGCCATTTGATCAGTTTGTAGTTGAGGTAACTGAATATCGCCGCGAGCAGGATCAAAACGGACAGTAGTTGATAGAAGGTCATGTTCTTCGTTTTTGTCAGGAGTAGACGAAATTACAACGATAAGGGAATTTTCAGTCGATTTCGTGGCGTATACCCAGGAATTTCATGTTCATCAGCTCGCTTAGGGAACGATTCAGCTATAAAATGGAGGAACCAGGGGCTAAGACTTATCCTTTGAAGAGATGCGTGGCCATCACGCGGTCGTGCCCGTAAATATCTTTGGCGAAATGCAACAATCCTTCTTTATCAACCCACGATGTAAAGTAGACGATGTACACAGGGACGGGTTTTTCCAGGGTAACCCATGTTTCCCTGGAGCGGTTCATAGCCTGCAGGATCTCCTTGTCGTTCCAGCCTGGCACGCCGGTAAGCAACAATTTTGCCAGTCCGAAAGGATTTTGCAGCCGGATGCAGCCATGGCTAAATGCTCTTTGGTGCTTGTCGAACAGATGACGGGCAGGCGTATCGTGAAAGTAGATATTGAATCGGTTGGGGAACAGGAATTTTACTTTCCCGAGAGCGTTATCGCTACCTGGTTTTTGCCGTATAAGCGGTAGTCCATTGGAATACCCGGTAATCTCCATGTGGTGGCGGGCAAGATAGCTTTTGTCTTTTTTGATGGCGGGTAAAATTTCATTCCGAACAATGCTGGAAGGTATATTCCAATACGGGCTGAATACGATGTACTTTAGCCGATCGGAGAATATCACGGTGTGATTGGCCGCTCTCCCGACGACGATCCGCATGGCAAGTTGGATGCTATCGTGCTGAAAAACCTGCAACCTGTATTCCGGGATATTGGCCAATATATATTCCGTGTCCTCTATGGGCATCCATTTCATCCGCTGGAGGTTGATGAGCATTTGTTTTATTCTTTCTTCTACAGGAACGTTAAGCTCTTCAAGCAATTGATGGTCGACAACACCGGAAGGGGCAAGGCCGAAGCTTTTTTGCATCCTCTTTATAGCTTGTTCCAGCGCAATATCGAAGACCGTACTCGTATCGGCGGGTGACAGGTCCCCGGAGAACTGCAGCCTTTTCCGGATCTCTTCAATGTCTGCGCCTTTGATCCCCTTTTTTAAAGATTTTTCTTTTATGTCCAGGACGGGCCATCCGCCGGCTTTCAGGAGTGCGGAATAGGATTGAAGTTTATTCCGGAGGCGGTAGAATGCCTGGCCCAGCGGACGCCAGTTGCCTTTCCTGCCCGTCAGGAATGAATCCAGCGCCGTTGCAGGATCGACCTTTTTGGCGGGGATGTACCATTTTGCCGTTTCCGGATCTATATTTCCGGATGAGG
>DASZOW010000365.1:0-5357 GCA_035550615.1 Puia sp. | reverse complement strand
CCGTAAGGTATTTTTTGGGCGCTTAGCCGGCTGTGTGGCGCCGCAGGCGGCGGGTCATAAAAACACCTGCAGGATCAACGCGAAACCAGTGTCCTGTTTTGGGTTGTCCATCTTCTTCATGATATGCAGGCCGGCGCGTGTCCAGACCTTGAAGACATCCCCCTTTTTATGCACCAGCATCTCGTGTTCGATCGTCGGCATCAGCATACCCCGGGCGATCCAGCCCAGGTCGCCTTTTAATGTCGCCTCGCCGCCCATAGAATAGGCCTGGGCCATCTCTTCGAAGGTCGCGGAACCATCGCGGATCTTTTGCAGGATCGCGGTACCCAGCGAATCGGCGACGCGTCGGCGGAAAACGGCCGTATCGATAAAGATCTGGCCGATATGATAGAACTGGTTGGGCGCCTTGGTAAGGATCTGCACCAGGAACCTACCACGGGCAGGGCCATAAGGTCCATAAACCCGCTTTTCTTTGCCGTGATAGGCCAGGCTGTCGGCCAGTCCATCGAAATGACGGGTCTTGCCTATGACGATCGTATCGATCCGGAAGCGTTTTTTCAGGATCTGTTTCGCGTAAAGGACGGGATTGGGAGATTTTTCCAGCTCGGCCTTGATCTGGGAGATCGTGGTCGGCGCCCTGGTGGTCTGAGCAGCTGTTATTTGTCCGGCGAGTACGAGGAGCAAGCCAAAGAGGAGGTGTCTGTTCATGAGAAATTCGTGCATTGATTGTCAATGATTTGACTGCATCCATCCGAAGGTAATAATTTGGAATGATTTTCGTTAATTCTGTAAGGACGCTTTCTTAACATTCTTCAACTATTTTTTATGCGGTGGATATATTTTGTCACGGTCGTGGCGGGTTTGCAGCTGATGGGTCTCCGTGGTTATTCCCAGTGGAAGAGTTATATCCTCAGTCCCAAAGGCGATACATTGAACTGCGTAGACAAGCAGGATCACCGGCAGGGCCGGTGGGTGAATCACTATGATGAGCTTCGTGGCGAGCCGGGTTATGAAGAAGAAGGCGTCTACAAGGACAGCCGGAAGGAGGGTGCCTGGCGGTTATATGATCTGCAGGGCGATCTCATCGGCCTGGAGTATTACAAATGGGGCCTTAAGAACGGGGTCTGCCAGTATTTCGGGATGAACGGGAGTCTTCTGCGCGAGGAGAGCTGGCGGGCATTGAACCCCGACAAGCTTTATGATACGATAGAGGTAGAAGACGTCGAGCACCTCGATAAATATAAGACCGTGGTCATAAAGAACGAAGGGGCGGCTATCAAGGACGGCACCTGGAAATTCTATGATCCTGCTACTGGGACAGTGGCGCGTACCGAGACCTATACGCTCGGCAAGCTGGAGACGCCTTCCGCATCCGCTACCACCACTGCTGCCGCTTCACCCCAGACGACGGCTAAGCCCAAGGAAGTGCTGGAGTTCGAGAAGAAGGCCGGCAAGAAGAAGGTGAAGGTGCAGAACGGCAGTACATATTAATTTCCTGCGAAGTATTTGCTGAAGAACAAGACCTGGTAGTCGATGCTGTTATGCCAGTAGGCGCTGCTGTGTCCGCCGGGGCGCTCGGTGTAATCGTGGTCGATCTTCTTTTCCAGTAATTTTTGATGAAGGGCGCGGTTGACGGTGAGAAAGAAGTCGTTGACGCCGATGTCGAAGATGAGCCTGAGGTCGCCGTTCTTCAAATTGTCAGCGGCGGCGATCACGGTGTGTGCGTCCCAGACGGCCTCGTTACCGGAATAGTCGCCGAGGTCTTTTTTTATGCCCCAGTTGTTCGGAAATGGCCGGAAGTCTACGCCGCCGCTGGTAGCGCCTGCAGCGCCAAAGAGATCTTTGTGATGCATGGCCAGGTAGAGAGCGCCGTGGCCGCCCATGCTGAGACCGGTGATCGCACGATGGGACCTCTCGGCCAGTGTGGGATAATGCGTGTCGATATAGGCGATCAGTTCCCTGGTGACAAAGGTCTCATAACGGATCGCGGGGTTGATGGGGCTGTCGAAATACCAGCTGTCATATCCGCCATCGGGGCAGATAAAAAGGATGTGCAGCGAGTCGGCGTCTTTTTTTAGCTGCGGAGCCAGGGAAGGCCACTGGGCATAGTTGCCGCCGTAGCCATGAAGAAGGTAGATGCAGGACCAGCGGGCACCGGGATGTTCGTCCGGTTGGATGACGACGCATTTGATGTCTTTGTTCATGGCGGCGCTGTGGACGAGGATCGTGTCTGTCTGGCTGGCGAGGACGTGGGTAGAGATGAGCAGGAAGAGCGGCAGAAGCATTTTCATGGAACGAATATAAAAAAAGCCCCCGAAAGTCCAGGGGCTTTAAATTTGTATTTAGAAGGCTTTTTTGTCTTTGCCCGTCATCTGCATCGGGTTATTGCTTTGCGGGATCGAGCGGAGGGCCTGTTGTTTGGCTTTGAAGATCTCGAACTTGCTTTCGGTTTGGACCACCGGCCAGCTGTTGTTGCTTTCGTCGATATCGGCGGTTTCCCGGTTGGGGTCCAATTTGATGCTGGCGACTTCCTTGTCTTTGATGAAGAGCTTGGTGAGGTGGTTCTCGTTCTTGCGCCAGACCTGTGCGGGAATGCGTTCGATCTCTTTGGTCCCGTCCTTATAGGTCCATTGAATGATGATGGGCATCACGAGGCCGCCCTTGTTGGTAAACTGCAGCTCATAGAATTGTTTGGAGCGCAGTTTTTCTTTGGTGGAATCGTCAAGGGGCTCGTCGCTGAAGCTGCCGACGGGGCGTCCGTTTACGAAGGTCTCGTGCACGGTGTAGCTCGTGGTGTCATAAGGGATCTGGCCACGGTTGTATTTGTAATAAAAATCGTGCAGCGAGGTATCGGCTTCGTCGGCAAAGGCGATCCGCTTGTCTTCGCGGTTGCGCTCTTTGGAGATATCCGTCGGGAGCTTGCCGTCTGGCAGGGGTTTGTCGATATGCCGGACCACGGCGGAGTCGGTATGTGCGGGCACATGAGCGAGATCGGGGACCAGGTGTTTGACGCTGTCGAGAGAGATGTCCACGGGTTCGATACCGTAGAACCAGCCTCGCCAGAACCAGTCCAGGTTTTCCGCGCTGGCGTCATTCATGGTACGGAAGAAATCGGCGGGCGTCGGATGTTTGAAGGCCCAGCGTCTGGCGTATTCCTTGAAGGCATAGTCGAACAGCTCGCGGCCCATGACCGTCTCGCGCAGGATATTCAGCGCCGTAGCCGGTTTCGTATAGGCGTTGGGGCCGAAGTTGACGATATCCTCCGAATTGGTCATGATCGGCTCGAGCTGATCTTTCGGCAGTTTCATATAGTCTACGATCGCCCAGGCCGGCCCCTTCCCACGGACCGGAAAGTGGTTATCCCAGAGCTCTTCCGTCAGGTACTCCACAAAGGAGTTGAGGCCTTCATCCATCCAGGTCCACTGACGTTCGTCGCTGTTGATGATCATCGGGAAGAAGTTATGGCCTACTTCATGGATGATGACGCCGAGCATCCCGTATTTGGTGGCTTCGCTATAGGTGCCATCCTTTTCCGTCCGGCCGTAGTTGAAGCAGATCATCGGGTATTCCATCCCATTGGAGGCCTCGACGCTTTGCGCTACCGGGTAAGGGAAGGGGATGGTGAAATGCGAATAGGTCTTGATGGTATGGGCGACGGCTTTGGTGCTGAAGCGGCGGTAGAGGTTATAGGCTTCTTTGCCGTAGTAGCTCATGCACATGACCTTTTTCCCTTCGACATAGGCCGGCATGGCATCCATGACGAACTTGCGGGACGAACCCCATGCAAAATCCCGTACATTCCCGGCCTTGAAGATCCAGGTCTTTTTTGCTTTGCTCTTTTTGACCTCCGAGGCTTTCGCCTCAGCCAGCGTGACAATTTCCACTGGCTCTTTGGCCGTCTGGGCCTGTTGCCAGCGGGCATACTGGGCGGGTGTGAGCACCTGCTGGTAGTTCTGACATTGGCCGGTAGCGCCGATGATGTGATCGGCCGGAACGGTCATCTGTACATTGAAATTGCCAAAGGTAAGGGCGAACTCGCCGCGGCTGGTGAACTGGTGGTTCTGCCAACCCTGGAAATCGCTGTATACGCAGAGACGCGGATACCATTGTGTCATCGTGAAGAGGTAATTGCCATGCTCGGGAAAGTATTCATAACCGCCGCGACCGCCGAGCTTCATGCGATCGGTGATGTGATAGTTCCAGCTGATATGAAAGACGAACTTCTGACCCGGCTTGAGCACCGCCGGCAGCTCTACCCTCATCATGGTCTTGTTGATCATGTAGTGCAGGGGATTGCCGAGGGCATCGGTGATCTTCGTGATATTGTCGCCGTAATCATTGGCCTGCGTGCTGCGGGCGATGCGTTCGAGGCTTTGGTCGCTGACGACTTCGGGCAGCTGGCTGCCGTCCTGGTAGTTGGCGTTATTTTTCGAGCTATGCTCGTTCTCATCCAGCTGCAGCCAGAGATAGGTAAGCTGGTCGGGGGAATTGTTGAAATACGTGATCATCTCCGAACCGGTGAGCAGGAGCTTGTTCTCATCGAGGTCGGCTTTGATGTCATAATCGCATCGTTGCTGCCAGTATTTTGGGCCGGGTGCGCCGCTGGCCGTACGATATTCGTTAGGCGTGGGAAGGATGGTCCCCAGCGCTTCGAACTTGTTGCCATGATTGGAGGTAGGGTTGTTTTTGATGTCCTGCGCCTGCAGCAATCCGGCAGCGCCGCCGAGCAGGAGAATGATAAGCAGTAGATAGTTCTTCATGTGTGTGTATTTAGGTCAATAAACTTATTTCTTAAGGCCAGCGATCGAAAGCCATTTTCAGTGAAGCCAGCAGCACCAGCGTGGAAACACCCCATACCCACCAACTGCGGCGAACCCGCATCAATTGTACGAAAATAAAGGAAATTGCCAGGATGATGGTCACGATCAACAGCTGGGCGGCTTCGATGCCGAGGTTGAACGACAGCAGCGGAATGACCAGGTTATCGCCGCCGAGAAGGCTTAGCAGGGAATTGGCGAAGGCCAGCCCGTGGATCAGCCCGAAAAAAAGTGCAAAAAAATAGATCACCGGCAGTTTGGACGGCTGTTCCAGCCGGTTCCCGCGCTGAAGCAGGTTGTCGATGGCCGCGGCGATTATTGTCATAGGTATCAGGAATTCGATCCAGCGGGTATTGATATGCACCAGGTGTAAGGCGCTTAGCGCGAGGGTGATGGAATGGCCGATGGTAAATGCCGTCACGAGGACGACGACCTTTTTCCAGTCTTTGACCAGGTAGCGGAGACACAGCGCCGCCACGAACAGGATATGATCCATGGCTTCCCAGGTCAGGATATGCTGGATGCCGATACCGAAATAAA
>DASZOW010000364.1:0-3505 GCA_035550615.1 Puia sp. | reverse complement strand
CGTCGGCAATGGATGCCAGATGAGGCATGTGTTCGCTGACCCAGGCGCCGCTTTGCCCCCTTTGCTGAAAATGCGCCTGCGGCCCCAGCATCTTGGGCACACCCCGTATAAAGGCAAACCGCTTGCCTTCCAGCAGCGACTTCGGACAGTCCTGTCCATCCAGCTGCGCCAAAGAAGGTTTATAATCGAACAGCTCCAGCTGCGAAGGCGCGCCCGCCATATGCAGATAGATGACCCTTTTGGCACGGGCAGGGAACATGGGCATCCGGGGCGCCAGCGGATGAGCAGGGTCAAAAGCAGGGCCTGCCGCGGTAGAGACGCCGGACCCGCAGGATGGCAGTAACGAACCCAATGCCAGGGCGCCAAAACCCATGGCGCAATCCTGCAAAAAATGCCGGCGGGTATACATCCGGGATACGGCCTTCTCGGCTTCCCGCAATAATCGTTGATTATGTAGTTCTTTCCGGGTCATGTTGTCAGTTCTTGGTGATCACTTCGTCCAGGTTCAATATCGCATTCGCCACCACGATCATGGCGGCCATGGTTGGCTTGTTATAGGAGCTCTCTGATCCCGCTATCTCCCGGGTCTTCTCCGGGCTATGACTATACCGTGCATACGCAGTATCATACAAGCCCTTCAACGCCTGCAAACTGGCGGCATCGATGGGATGGAAAACGACGGCAGCATAGCCTTTCTTAATGGCCTCCGCAACCGACCCGCCGCCCAACCCCGATCCGGTAGCGGGTCCCGTCCCCGCGCCCAACATCATATCCGCCAGATGACGGGACGCATCGAGATACACGGAGTCGTTCAACAGGGTCAGCGCCTGCAAAGGCGTATTCGTACGGATGCGCCGGGCGGTGCATACTTCCCTGGCAGTACCATCGAAACTCATCATGGATGGATACGGCGCGGTCCGCTTCCAATAGGTGTACAGGGCCCGGCGGTATTGATCTTCCCCTTTGCTCTTCTGCCAGTCCTGCCCGTTCCACGGCGAGAGCCAGATGCCCTTGGGCTGCCAGGGCATGACACTGGGCCCTCCTACTTTGTCGGCGAGCAGTCCGCTGACGGCCAGGGCCTGATCCCGCACCTCTTCCGCGGATAGCCTTACCCTTGCGCCTCTTGCATAATATTTATTGTAAGGGTCTTTTTCCAATGCGTCGGCACTGACCTTGGAATCCTGTCGATAGGTCGCCGACAGCACCACGCCCCGCAACAGCTTTTTAACGCTCCATTTATCATCCGTCATAAATTGCCAGGCAAGATAGTCCAGCAGCTCCCGGTGAGTAGGTTCGGCGCCCTGTGTCCCCAGGTCTTCCAGGGTCTCCACCAGCCCGTTCCCAAAAAGCTGCTCCCACACCCGGTTCACCATGGTCCTGGCGGTCAATGGATTTTGACGGCTGGTAAGCCACATAGCAAGCCCCAGCCTGTTGTGCGGGGCGGTGGCAGGAAAAGGGTTCAGACTTCGTGGTGTCGAAGGCTCCACCTGCCTTCCTTGTACAAGCCAGTTGCCTTTCTCGAATACATGCGTCACCCGGTGCATGTCCCCGGGATTATCCACCATGATGGGTGTAGTGGGCGGCTGCTTGCGCATCAGCGTATCGTATAATTTCTTCATGCCCGCATATTCGGGATCTCCGACGCCGGGCAGCGACTGCGCAAAATGAAACCAGTCGAACTGCATACCGCTGGCATTCGGTCCCTTCAGGTTGGGGTTCTCATAAGTAAGGAAAAGGTCATGCCTGCCATGCTGCGGAGGGAAATTGACCACATCGATGGTCCAGTCCTTCGTGACGGGAACAGTCATCTTTTGTAAGACAGGGCCATCAGGCCTGTCAAGATGAATGGTCCAGGCGCCACCGGCGGCAAATCCCAAATAGCGGTAAATAAGCTGATCGCGCTGATCCAGGTCCACATCCTGCAGACGGGCCACGGCATGATTGCGGAAGATCAGCCACTTGGTATCGGCGAGCTCGCTGTTGACAAACTCATCGGCCCGGATGGAATTGATAGAGGGCTGCCAGGTCCGGAGGAACCAGGCTATCTCCTTTCCCCGATCCGCACCACTCTTGCTGCTGACCCAGGCGGAGAGCCTTACAATATCGAGGCTGTCGGCAGCCGCGTATTGCCGCAACAACGGATAGTCGTCATAAGTATCCTCATCCCGGGTGTCGTTGAAGAAGGCCATGAACTGATAATATTCGTCATGCCGGAAAGGATCATAAGGATGGCTGTGACATTGTACACAGGCGAACGTAGTTCCCATCAGGGCCTGCCAGGTGGTATTTACCCTGTCCACGACGGCGGCTGTCCGGAACTCCTCGTTGTCAGTGCCGCCCTCGTCATTGGTCATAGTATTGCGATGGAATGCGGTGGCGATCATTTGCGCATCGGTAGGGTTCGGCAACAGGTCGCCCGCCAGCTGTTCGGTGAGAAATTGATCATAGGGCATGTCTTTATTAAAAGCCTGGATCAGCCAGTCCCGGTAACGCCAGATAGAGCGACCGCCATCCCGCTCATATCCTTTCGTGTCGGCATAGCGCGCCAGGTCCAGCCACAGCGCCGCCCACTTTTCACCATAATGCGGGGAGGCCAGTAACGTATCCACCAGTCGTTCGTAGGCGTCAGGACGCGTATCCCGCAAAAATCCCTCGGCTTGTGCAGCCGTAGGCGGCAACCCTGTCAGATCCAAACACACTCTTCGTAGCAACACAGCCTTGGGTGCTTCCGCTGAAGGATTCAAATGCTGGTCCGCCAATTTTTCGTGTATAAAGTCATCGATACCCCGCTCTTTTCCCTGCGGAGGCTGCACGGCGACATACGCCCAGTGATCACCCCATTTCGCGCCCTGCTTTATCCAGTCGCGCAGAATGGTTATCTCTTCCTTTGTCAGCGGCGGCTGCTTATAAGGCATGCGGTCCTCCGGATCATCCAGGGTGATACGCCGGATCATCTCGCTGTGATCCGGATCGCCGGGAACAATCGGCAACCTGCCGGATTTTGCCTTTGACAACGCATCGACTCTGAAAAGGAGACTGAAATCACCCTGTCTTTTCACACCACCGTGACATACGATGCATTTTTTATTGAGTATGGGTTTGACCTGCGTATTGAAGTCTACAGGATGCTCGTGAAAGAAAAGCAACCAGGAACATATAGCAATGAGAAGCACCGCACCCGCGGAGATGATAAGCCACCGTCTGGACATACCTCAATTTACCCGAAATTTACCACTTGGTAAATACTAATTTTTTTAGTTTTCCAATCCGGTCTTTAGTACCTTCAACGGTAACAAATTCAAATTGCTATAAGCACAGGTTATCTTATATTTAAGAAAATCGCCTTCACATGCAAAATCCCAACATCAAGCTCGCCTGGCGCCAGCTGCAAAAAAACAAGGGCTTTACGGCGCTCAATATCTTTGGCCTGACGCTGGGACTGGCCACCTTCCTGCTGATCACCATGTACGTAGCTGACGAGCTCAGCTATGACCGCTTCAACATA
>DASZOW010000363.1:0-11677 GCA_035550615.1 Puia sp. | reverse complement strand
TCCCTCATTTCGAGAAAATGCTATATGATAATGCGCTGCTGGTGACCGCGATGTCGGAGGCTTTTCAGCTTACAAAAAAGCCTCTATACCGGGAGGCGATCCAGCAGACTATTGAGTTTATCAGCAGAGAGTTATCCGATGGGCAGGGCGGGTTTTATGCTGCGCTCGATGCCGATAGCCAAGGGATAGAAGGAAAATATTATGTGTGGGAAGCCAGCGAGATCGAGACCGTTTTGGGCGAAGAGGCTGGATTTTTCAACCTTTATTATGGAGTCACCGAACAGGGCAATTGGGAACATCGGAACATTCTTACGCGATCCGGCGACCCCGTTTCGCCGGCAGATGCGGCCAGGCTCGAAGCGGCCCGAAATAAGCTCCTGGAACACCGGAATAAGCGCATTCACCCCGGCCTCGATGACAAGATCATCCTGGGCTGGAATGCCCTGATGAATATCGCCCTGTGCAAGGCGTACGCCGCCCTTGGGGAGGACCGGTATCGGGATACGGCCATCGCCAATATGCGGTTTCTGCGGCAAAAATTCCGCGGCCAGGGTCCCCATCTTTACAGCCACACCTACAAAGGCGAGGCACGTTTGCCAGCATTTCTCGATGATTACGCAGGCCTTATCGCTGCGCTTATCCAGCTTCAGGAGATCACCGGCGATGCGGCCTGGCTAACTGAAGCCGTCGAGGTCACCCGGTACGTTATCAGCCACTTCAGCGAGCCCGAAACCGGCTTCTTCTACTATACCCACGACGAGCAAAAAGACGTGATCCTGCGAAAAAGAGAGGTCTATGATGGGGCTACTCCTTCGGGGAATGCTATGATGGCATCCAATTTGTTGTATTTGTCTATCGTTTTCTATGAGCCGGAATGGGCGGAACGAGCCAGGCAGATGACCTCCTCCATTAACCGGCCGGTGACTACCTACCCGGGGTCTTTTGGCGGTTGGGCAACCATTATTCAGGCCCTTACGTATTCTATTCCAGAGGTAGTTATCACCGGCAGACAGCCGGAACTGACCCGGAAGGAGTTTTTATCGCATCTGATTCCTTACCGGGTTTTCCAGTCTACGCAGGACGAAAATACCCAATTCCCATTATTACGCGGCAAACCGGTGGAGGCCGGTCCACTGATCTTCCTATGTAAAGACTATGCTTGCCAACTCCCTGTAAATGAAGTCGCTGCAGCAGTCCGTCTCATC
Source organism: Puia sp. (assembly GCA_035550615.1). Taxonomy (GTDB): domain Bacteria; phylum Bacteroidota; class Bacteroidia; order Chitinophagales; family Chitinophagaceae; genus Puia. The sequence goes on along the minus strand of DASZOW010000363.1, from coordinate 10,472 downwards.
GAAAATGTGTATAAGTTTCAAGGCTGGAAATACAATAAACAGGCATAGGCGTCGTTTTCCAACATAGTTGTCCCTAAAACCGAGCCCGTCACGGTTCAGGCTGGCGTGCGAAACCGGCCCTAAGCTTTGACTTACGAAAAATAATTTTAAACTTGTAGCGCGATGTTGTCAAAAGATTTTTTTTGCCCAATACCCTTTAATATTATGAAAATGAAAAACCTATCCGTTTTGACGGCCTTTTTCGCCCTCTTCATGATGGCAGGCTGTAAGTTAGGTGGCAAATCCGGCAAGGGGCTCCCTGATGACGGTCAGTTGCATGGCGTCGCTCCTGCAAGTGGTTACAACCTTCAAAAACCTCCGGGCATGGTCTATATCCCGCCGGGCACCTTTCACATGGGACCCAGTGACGAGGATATGAATTATGCCTTTACTGCTCGGAACAGGCAGACTTCTATCAGCGGTTTTTGGATGGACGCTACGGAGATCACCAACAACGAGTATCGCCAGTTCACGAACTGGGTTCGGGATTCCATAGCTGCAACGCTCATGCAATATGGCAAGGATGTGGACGGCCGTTTCCAGATCGACTGGAAAAAGGCGAAGACGATCAAATGGGGCGATAAAGCCACGATCGAAAAGATCAACCAGATGATCGTAGAACCGGATAACCGCATCTTCGGCAGAAAGGAGATCGACCCTGCCAAGATCATCTACCACTCCGAGACTTTCAATCTTAAAGAAGCTGCCACCGGCGCCAACGAAGGCAAGCCCCGCTCGCAGTTCATTGTCAAAAAGGACGTCAAGGTATATCCTGATACCCTGGTCTGGATCCGGGACTTCAGCTATTCCTACAACGAGCCAATGACCAAACGGTATTACTCCCACCCCGCTTTCGGCAACTACCCCGTAGTCGGCGTCAACTGGGTCCAGGCTACCGTGTTCTGCGAATGGCGCACCCACTATTTGAACGCCCACCTCGAAGCCAAACACCTGGCTACCGAGTCCGATTTCCGTCTGCCTACCGAGTCAGAATGGGAATATGCCGCCCGCGGCGGTCGTTCGCAATCGATGTATCCCTGGGGTAACTACTACCTTAGAAATAAGAAAGGCTGCTTACTCGCCAATTTCAAACCCGGCCGGGGTAACTATCCCGAAGACGGTGGATTCTATACCGTCCGGGCCGACGCTTACTGGCCTAACGATTTCGGTCTGTATTGCATGGCCGGGAACGTCGCAGAATGGACTTCCTCGTTCTATTATGAAGGCGCTTCCAATTTCATGCACGATATGAACCCCGATATCCGCTGGAACGCTGCGGACTCCGATCCCCCCCGTATGAAACGTAAGGTGATCCGCGGCGGTAGCTGGAAGGACGTCGGCATGTATCTGCAGACCAGCGCCCGCACCTACGAGTACCAGGATACGGCCAAATCATACATCGGCTTCCGTTGTGTGATCGATCTGGCGCCGAATATCACCAATGGCCGCCGATAGGCCGGTGATCTCCCTGGCGGGAGTAAGGCAAAAAATCTCTGGCACGAAAAGAAAATTTTTTCGAAGAAGCAACGTTTTTATCTTGACTAACTAACAAAAAAATCAAGAGGAAATCTTTTTTCCATAACCCTTTAAAATCCTTTAAAAACAAATTAAATTAATCACTATGAGCGCTGGACTATCAAAATCTACCGAAAGACTTATCAATATTATCGTATGCGTTGGTGCGGCCGTCGTTATTTTCGGGGCCCTTCAGAAGATCCTGCATACCAAGCTGGCCGACTTCTTCCTTACTGCAGGTCTGCTTACCGAGGCTCTTATCTTCCTGGTTTATGCCTTCTTGCCGCCTCCCGGTGGTGAAATGCACGCCCTGGTAGAAGCGCTTCCCAAACTGGCTAGCGGCGGTTCTTCCGGCAATCCTGCCCTCGACAAGATGGACAAGATGCTGCAGGAAGCCGACATCACCCCGGCCAACCTCAAGAACCTGAGCGAAGGGTTCAAGAAATTCGGCACCACGGTCGAAAAGATCAGCGACGTATCCGGCGCCCTCGCCGCTACGACGGAATACACGACGAAAACCAAAGAAGCAGCCGTTGCCCTGGACAGCATGAAGGGAGCCTATCAAAGCGCTACCAACACGATCTCCAGCTTCAACGCCGCCGCCGACAGCACCAAGCAATTCCACTCGCAGGTACAGGTCCTGACCAAGAACCTGGGCTCCCTGAACGCTATCTACGAACTGGAACTGCAGGATACGAACAATCACCTGAAAGCCATGAACAGCTTCTATGGTAACCTCGTGAAAGCTTCCGAATCGATGCAAGGCAGCGTAGCCGATGCCAAGAAGACACAGGAACAGATCGCCCTGCTGGCCAAGAACCTGGGTAACCTGAACCATGTCTACGGCAACATGCTGAGCGCCATGCAAGGCCGCCCGACGGCATAATTGGACCTATTGAGCCCGATGAGCCCGTTTTTTCCGGCCCCGAATGAATCCAGAGTCTGATGGCAATCCATTAGGCTCACTAATGAAAAACTATTCTATAAAAGCGATAATATTACTGACCCATGTCTTTACCTAAAGAGCCGCGGCAGAAAATGATCAACATGATGTACCTGGTACTCACAGCGCTGCTGGCGCTGAACGTATCGGTCGAGGTGTTGAATGCTTTCAAGACCGTGAACTATAGCATCGAACGATCCAATAAGGTCGTCGATGAAAAAAATAACCTCACTTACTCCGCATTTACCCGGGAGATCAGCGATCCTACAACAGCTGCCCAAGCCAAGACGTGGGCTCCTGCGGCTATGCAGGTGAAAGCGATGGCTGCCGTGTTCACCACCTACCTCGACAGCCTCAAGGAAAAGCTCATCAACGAATCGTCTCCTTCCATGAAGGACGGTCGCAGAGAGTTTGCCGACGGTAACCTCGACGCCGCCACCCGGATCTTCGACGTGGAAGGCCAGGGCAAGATCCTATACGACAGCCTTGGGAAATTCCGCCAGGACCTGCTGAATATCCTGAATCCGGAGAACTTCCCGGGCATATCGGATAAGGTCAAGGCAGATCTCGTGGCACAACGCGCGGAGTTCGCCAAACGCCTGCCCGTAAATAACCGCATCCCGCAAAGTCAGGAAGGTAATGAGCTGGTGGGCAACGACAGCGCCCATAACTGGACGATCCGCTACTTCCATATGACCCCGACCATCGCAGCCCTGACCATCCTCTCGAAATTCCAGAGCGATATCAAGAGCTCAGAGTCGCAGGTCGTCGACTATCTGCACAAACAGGTCGGGGAAGTCAAGATCGTATTCAACAAATTCGAACCGCTGGTGGAAGCCAACGCCAGCTACGTAATGCCAGGCGACGATGTAGAAGTGACCGCAGGCGTCGGCGCCTTTAGCGATGCCGCCAAGCCCAAAATTTCGATCAACGGCCAGAATTATGAGCCAGGTCCCGACGGAACGGCTCTTTTCAAGACCAAGGCCGCAGGCGCAGGCGAACATGCGGTGAACGTGCATATCGTTTATACCAAGCCCGACGGTTCCGAAGGCAGCACCGACAAGACGATCAAGTATACGGTCGGCGTTCCCTCCGGCGCCTCCATCTTCCTCGAAAAGATGAACGTGGTGTATGTCAAGGAAGACAACCCGGTCCGCATCTCCGGCGGTAGTGTAGGTGCAGAAAAAGTACATGTCAGCTTCGATAAGGGTGAGATCACCCATACCTCGGGCGACGAATATATTGTGGTTCCGACCACCCCCGGCGAAGGGACGATCACCGTCACAGCAAACGGCAAGCCCTTTACCTTCCCGATGCGCGTTAAATACCTGCCCAACCCCACCGGTTTCGTAGGTTCCAAGACCGGCGGCGCCATGTCCTCGGCCGAATTCAAGGCCATGGGCGGTCTGCTCGCCAGACTGGAGAACTCGGAGTTTCAATCCCCCTTCGTCGTAGTCGGCTATAAACTGGCTGCACTCGGTGGCGGTATCTCCCAGTACCAGGAAGCTAACAATGAAGGACCCCGTTGGACCGGCCAGGCTGCGGCGATCGTAGCCAAGTCGACTCCCGGCACGAATATCTTCTTTGACAACATCCGGGTCAAAGGTAAAGACGGCCGGATCCGCGAACTGCCGCCAATGGTGTTCAGTTTGAAATAAGACCGGATAATAACCAGGAAAACAAAGCAGATGAAAAAGTATCTTATCAGATTATGTGTGCTGGCGATGGCCGTCTCGATCGTTGTCGGGAATGTCGATGCGCAGTCCAGAAAACGCACCGTCAGAAGAAAGACGACAGCCAAAAAGACGACCGCTACCAAGAACAAGCCGGCCGATGCTACTGTGGCGCCGCCTCCCAAGGACACTACAGCAAAACCTGCGGTGGTGCTGGAAGCGGATATCAAACTCGATACTATGCGGAAAAGCCTCCGCAACGACGCCATCATCGAGCGTAATCTGGTAAAGGATCGTACCCCCTTGACCTATGAGCATATCCGCGAGGACGATGCCGTATACCGTCAGCGGGTATGGGAAGAGATCGACGTACACGAGAAGATGAACCTGCCGTTTGTCTACAAGGCCAAGGAGGACAATGGTGACCAGCGCCTTATATATATCTTGCTGAATGCTATCAAGGCTGGCCAGATAACGGCCTTCGACGCGACTGTCGACGATCGGTTCACGACGCCAATGACGTTCCAGCAGATCGCAGCCAACCTGGTCGCGAAACCACATACCATCCAGATCCCCGATGCGGTAAACGACCCCGACGGCTCCAAGGGCCTGATGAAGGATACCGTTATCCAGGAGGAATTCAACCCGGATGATATCGAGCGCTACCAGATCAAGGAAGAGTGGGTATTCGACAAAGAATCTTCCCGCCTCCACGTCCGCATCCTGGGCATCGCCCCTGAAAAGACGATCCGGAACGCAGACGGAAGCTTCCGCGCCGTGACACCCGTCTTCTGGGTTTATTACCCCGACTGCCGCGCGCTGTTCGCTAAATATGAAGCCTACAACGGCAAGAACTATGGCGCCCGCATGAGCTGGGAAGAATTGTTCGAAAGCCGCATGTTCACGGCCCGTGTCGTCAAATCGACGATCGACAACCCAGGCGATCAGTATATCGCCAACTATGTCAAAGATCCCATCCTTCGTCTGCTGGAAGGGGATAATATCAAAGAGAAGATCTTCAACTACGAACAGGACCTTTGGTCATACTAGAATTAGCAACGATATAGATCGATAAATTTGACGAGGAATGGGCGCCGCAATGTCACGGCGCCCGTTTCATTTTTATATAATAAGTAACTATAAATTAATTAGTTAATTCAAGCTATCTTTTTTAAAAATACCCAATCTCAGGTATTGCTGTATAGAATAGTTTTACTACTTTTACACTGGTTTTTCATAGGATATTGGATTTTAAAAACGGGGCTGGATGTCTATCCGGGCCCCTTTTTTTTAGCTGCCACCGGAAGACTCCCCTGCGGCATTTCCCGTCTCTTCAAAATACGCCCGGATAATCTTAGCCTTGGCCGGTCCTACCACCGCCGCCAGGTCCTCCTCGCCAACCTGCCTGACCTTATTCACGGACCGGAACTGTTTTAACAGCAAATCTGCCGTCTTCTTTCCTATGCCTTCGATCTGCTCGAGCTCATTGACAAAAGTCCCTTTGCTTCTCTTTTGCCGGTGGAACGTAATTCCGAACCGGTGCACCTCGTCCCTGATCCGCCGGATCAATTGAAGGCTGTCACTATTGTATGGCAGCTTCACCGACTCGCTATCTCCGGGGAAGAAGATCTCCTCCTCATTCTTCGCAAGCCCGACGATCGTCATCATTCCCACGATCCCCAGTTCCGTGATGCTCTCCATCGCTGCACCCAGCTGCCCCTTGCCGCCGTCGATGATCACCAGCTGCGGCAAAGACTGTTTTTCTTCCAGCAACCGTCTGTAACGGCGATGCACCACCTCCTTCATCGTGGCAAAATCGTTGATGCCCTGCACCGTCTTGACATTGAAATGCCGATAATCTTTTTTGCTTTCTACTCCATCCCGGAAACATACCATCGCCGATACGGGATAGCTGCCCTGGAAATTGGAGTTATCGAAACATTCTATATGCACGGGCAACTCGGATAACTGCAGATCCTCCATCAGCTGATACAACACCTGCCGGCGCTGATCCGGGGTCTTCCCCTGCAGCTGCAACATTTTCTTCTTCCGCAGCTCCTCGCGGAAATACGCGACGTTCTTGCCGGAAAGCTCGAGCAGCTTTTTCTTATCGCCTCCCTTCGGGATCGTCTGCACGATGCCCTCTTCGGGAAATTCTATCGGGAAAGGCAGGATGAGCTCCCGCGCCGTGCTGTTGAACGTGTCGCGCAACTGTGCAACGGCAAAGGATAGCACTTCTTCGTCGCTCTCTTCCAGGTGCGTCTCCACCTGGGTGGTATGGGTCTGTACGATGGTTCCGGTCTCGACCATCAGATAGTTGATATAAGCCAGATCACCATCCCGAGCTATCGAGAACACATCCGCATTGCTGAGATGCCGGCTGACGATCACCGATCTCGACTCATAATTCTCCAGGTGCTCGATCTTTCTGCGGATCATCTCGGCCTTTTCGAAATTCATCTTCTCCGCCTGCTCCCGCATATCTTTTTTGAAGTCCTGCATCAGCGGCCCGAGCTGCCCCTTGAGAATGTTCTTCAGCTGAACCAGGCCGGCCGCATAATCCTCCGCGGTCTGCAACGCTTCGCACGGGCCTTTGCAATTGCCGAGATGATACTCGAGGCAAACCTTGTATTTGCCTTTACGGATCTGGTTTTCGGCCAGGTTGAGCTGGCAGGTACGAAGCTGGATATTGCTTTTCACCAGGTCCAGCAGCTCGCGCACGCGGCCCACGGAAGTATAAGGCCCCAGGTATTGCGATCCATCGTCGATCTTCCGCCTGGTCAGGAACACACGCGGGAAAGGCTCGTTCTTGATGACTATATACGGATATGTCTTGTCGTCCTTGAGATTGATATTGAATTTGGGCTGGAACTGCTTGATCAACGAATTTTCCAGCAGGAACGCATCCTGTTCGGAATTCACGATCGTGAACTCGATCCTGCGAATACGTTGCACCAGCTCATGCGTCTTATACGTCGTAAAGGTCTTGGTAAAATACGAACTCACCCGCTTGCGCAGGTTCTTGGCCTTCCCCACATAGATGAGATCATCCTTGTCGTCAAAATATTTGTAGATGCCGGGATTCACCGGTATCGTACCCGACAGCTCACTAAATTGTTCACCCGTCATATTCTTGTTTTTTGCTGTCCTCCGCAGGTCTATGTCTGCGAGGCATCCTATTGTTCTACATCTTCGTCGGCCCACACCACCCTGACCTGCTCTTCCTGCAGGGCCTTGTCTTTGATCCGGATCAGGGTTACGATCTGGAAACTGTGCCTGGCGGACCAGAGCAGCTTTTGTAAGATGACACTGTCGCCTGCCACCCGGCTCCTTTCCAGGTAAATGCTTTTTACATGCTGCGCCCTGACGCCCGGCTCCGTCTGTACATCCACCCGCTGCAGGGGAAGATCCTTGTTCACCGGCGTATAGGTAAACGTAATCGTCTGTGTCGCCCTGTCCATAAAGGAGCTTTCTGTAAAATTCTTATTCAATCCGCCATCCCTGATCTCGGGTGGAAGAAATTGCAGGGCCAGGGCATTGAACTGGGCCGTATTGATGAGCGCCGAATCGGTCCGGTTATCATGGGTCACATATTTCCAGAACGCCATCGGCAACGAGTCTACGCTCAGGATCTCCGCTTCCAGGTAGTCATCTACCGGAAAGAACTGGTTGGTCGTAGCGCTGGTATCGGAACCGGGCAGGGAGTCTTTGGACGAGGCAGCCGGCTGAGCATGATGGCCACAGGCGCCGAGCAACAGCATCCCCGGAAAAAAGAAGATCATGGGAGAGAAGAAAAGGAGGGCGATGGAAGTTTTCATGCCGCAAAAATACGACTTTGACCCGCCAATACGAGTTTGACCCGCCCTAGGGAAGCATTTTGGTGATGCCGATCTTCAGCCCATAACCCTTGAGGTTCTCGGTAATGGGATACTTGGCGAGATACGAGGAGAGGAATTGGTAACGGAACTCGGGTCCGATCTGCCAGCGGATATCGCCGGTCCGGTAGGAGAGGAAGGCTTCGAGGCCGCCGCTGATGTTCCATCTTCTGTACAGGCTGGGCTCCTTGGTATAGTTGGTATAGCCCGATGTCAGCATATAGGAGTTGGTATTGAGCAGATAGCTCGGCTGTATCGTAGCTCCGAGGTTGACCTGCAGCCGCTCATTACCTAGTACCCGCAGTTCGAAACCGATGGGAGCGGATAGCTGATAGTAATCGTTATCCAGCTTCTCGACCGATCTGCCGCCAAAATTGTTCGCCGTGGCGATCGAGGTCACCGAGTCCATATAATAGCCATAATAGGACTGAAGCGTGATCGTCGCCTGTTGCGGCGGGTTGGCTGTATAGGCCCTGATGGTATAACGGCTGAAATTGAACTGTAACCCAGCCTTGACGGAAAGATTCCTCGTCAGCCGGTAAAGTATGCTGCCCCCGAATTCGAAGCCGAGCGCAGGCGAGTGATCCACATAATCATTGGGCCCGCCGAGATGGCTGGGGGCATAAGGACCTGCCGCCTGGTAGAACTTTGTAGCTGCGGGATCGCTGCCGCCCAGCGTCCGGTAATTTACGGTAGGCGAAAGGGTTAGTTGCAGATACGTCCTCCCGCTTTTGGGCGTTTCAGGAAGGAGATTCATCGCATAGTCCCGCAGCCAGTTGACGCGGTGTGCATCCTCTGCCCTGGCGATGGCATTGGCGGAGGCCTTGCCGGCGGCGCTGGCGGAATCAGGCAGCCTGTCCTTGCCCGTGACCTCGGTCCCACCCGACCTGTAACTGTCCAACCGCACGCCGGAACGCGCATACCGGCCATCCCGTGCACCCCTGGCGTCAAGGTTTTCCAGCATACCCCGCGCCTCGTCATCCGATAGATCGTTACCGCTGTGGGCCTGGTCCCCGGCCGTCCCGCGAGCCGCAGTAGCGGTTGTCGCGGGCTCTGCGCCTGCATTGTCGGCTTCTTTATGGCCGGCGGCCTCGTCTTCCTTACCCTGATCCATAGCCGCCGTCGGCTTTACCGCTATCACGGCCAGATCGGGCGCCTGTCGCGGCAAACGTACCACCCGGCTCAACCATTCGGAAAGATCGGACTGGCTAAGAACGGGATGGCTGAGGGTGATGGAAATGGCGGCGGCAGCCGGGTCCAGGTCTTCCGGACTGTTGCCGTTTCCCACGGCGTTATGCCGGGCAGAAGAAACGGGGCTTGCCGGCCTGATGGCGGCCAGCGGCGCTGAAATAGTATTCGTAACAGCAGTAGTCTTTGAAACGTCAGCCTGGGTGCTGCCGGCTGCGGCAGGTTTGTGCGAAGCCAGATGATTGGAAGGCATGATCAATTCGCGGCCGGCCAGGAACAGGATACTCGTGACCAGAAAAGCCATGCCGCCGATGAACCACCTTCTTTTTGTATGTAAAGCGCTATGAACCCTCTTCCAAACGTTCTCGGAAGGGTACATTTTATATTGCTCTGTCTTTCCCCTGATCAGTTGCTCAAAATCGTCGCTATAGAAGCTGTTCTCCTTCATTTGTCAATCAGTTTTAGGGATGTTTTCATGGTATGGACTTTATAAGAGGATCTTGAACTGTCTGCCGCCTATCTTATCGCAACCAGCCATTCCGATTTTTCCTTCGGCTTGACCAGTATCTTCTTTCTGATCAGTATGTCTTCCAGCATCTGTTTTGCCCTTGTATATTGACTACGACTTGTGCTTTCTTCAATGTCCAGCATATCGGCGATCTCCTTATGCGAGTACCCTTCGATCGCATACAGGTTGAGAACGGTGCGATAGCCTATCGGCAGAATGCGGATACATTCCACTATCTGCTTAGCCTGTACGATGGAGGGCACCGATTCCTCACGCACCTGTACGCCGGATGCATGGACGATGTCCAGACTCTCATTGAACCGCTTGTTCTTTTTCAGGTTGTTGATACAGGTATGAACGATGATCCGCCTGATCCAACCTTCGAATGCACCCTTGTTCTGAAAGGTGTGCATCTGGGAAAATACTTTGATAAACCCCTCCTGCAACATATCCTCCGCATCTTCCCTGTTGTGGGCGAACCGATAACAGACGGCTAACATTTTAGGGCTGTACCTATTGTACAATTCCCGTTGGGCCGCCGCCTCATTTTTTAAACAGCCTTGCAGAATGGCTTCTTCGGTCATACGAACCGTAGTTGGTTGCCCTGTAATTTAGACAATTTTTGTGACGTAAAGCTGCGCACTAATAAAAAAAGAAGCGGCGGACCAAACCGGAAAACCAGGCCCACCGCTTCTTTTGAGCTCGTCTGAAACCCGCGTCAGATCAGTATT
>DASZOW010000362.1:0-16812 GCA_035550615.1 Puia sp. | reverse complement strand
TTGATGGTATACTGGATCACGACGATCTGTACGACGCCGGTGATGATGCAGCCGATGAGGAAGGCGAAGATGGTTCCCCAGGTGGTGGGTTTGAAGCGCTTGAAATAATAGACCATCACGATGGCGGGGATGGTCAGGAGGTTGAGCAGGTGGACGCCGATGGAGAGGCCCATCATGTAGAAGATGAAGATGAGCCAGCGGTCGGCGCCGGGTTTATCCGCTTGTTCTTCCCATTTGAGGATGGCCCAGAAGACGATGGCGGTAAAGAAGGCGGAGGTTGCGTATACCTCTCCTTCCACAGCGCTGTACCAGAAAGAGTCGCAGAAGGTATAGGCGAGGGCGCCGACCACTCCTGTGGCGAGGATGGTAAACGTATTGGCAGACAGTTTGCGTGCAAAATGCGTGATGGTCCAGAAGAGGAAGAGGATGGAGAGGCCGCTGGCGATAGCGCTCATGAAGTTGACGCCGCGGGCGGCGGTATGGGGGTTATCCCCGAAGAGGACGATGAAGAGGCGGCCAAGGAGGATAAAGAGAGGGGCGCCGGGCGGATGGGGGATCTGGAGCTTATAGCAGCTCGAAACGAATTCGCCGCAGTCCCAGAAGCTGCCGGTAGGTTCCATTGTCAGGATATACACGGTGCAGGCAATAAGGCCTACTGTCCAGCCGGTGATCCTATTGAGCAGGCGAAAGCGATTTGGCATGGTATTTATCTTTGTGTGAATAAGTTGGATGAATATTTTTTTGTTCAAAGAGAATGCCGGAAGGCAGGAGGCGGAGGATCAGCATCTTATATATGAAGTCTGCCCGACTTGTACGGTTTTGATACAAACGTTGTTCGGAATAAGTTTATAATCAGAATGTAAGACGTTAGATTTGTGAAATATGAAAGCAATCATCTTAAAGGATTTCGGAGGTACCGATCAGCTGCAATCAGCAGAGTTGCCGGCGCCGGGCATTAGCGAAGGGGAAGTATTAGTCGAAGTAAAGGCCATTAGCATCAATCCCGTGGATGCAAAGACGCGGGCGGGTAAGGGAGCGGCAGGGCATTACAAGGATGCAGATCCGAAGATCCTGGGATGGGATATTGCCGGGGTGGTGAAGGAGTCAAAATCGGAGCTCTTCCAGGTGGGTGATGAGGTTTTTGGGATGGTCAATTTTCCCGGGCAGGGCAAGGGCTATGCCGAATTTGTGGCGGCGCCCGCGGATCAGCTGGCGATGAAGCCGGAGGGAGTGTCTTTTGAAGATGCTGCTGCGACGACGCTGGCTGCGTTGACGGCGTGGCAGGCTTTTGCCGATCATGGCCGGTTGCGTGCGGGGCAGCGGATCCTGATCCATGCCGCTGCCGGTGGGGTAGGACATTTTGCGGTGCAGATCGCGAAGCATGCGGGGGCGTATGTCATTGGTACGGCCTCTGCGGCCAATAGAGACTTTGTTTTGGGGTTGGGCGCCGATGTGCATATCGATTATCAGACCGATAAGTTCGAAGAGCTGGTCAAGGATGTAGATTTTGTGTTGGATACGCTTGGCGGTGAGATCATCGACCGGAGCCTTAAGGTGACCAAGAAGGGTGGGACGATCATCAGCATTGTTTCCGGCGCCAATGACCAGGTGGCGGAGAAGGCCAAGGTGAAGGGGATCTTCGGAGGGAAGATGCTGGTGCAATCCAATGGAGAGGATATGCAGCATCTGGCCAGTTTGTTGGAAGAGGGCGCGTTGAAGCCGACGGTGTCGAAGGTATTTCCTTTTGAGAAGATGAAGGAGGCGCATGAGCAGGTGGAGACGGGCAAGACGCGCGGGAAGATCGTGGTTACGATATAGTATCTATCGGGTCTGTTCGTGAAGAGCGAAGACAGAAGTGAGATCGGGGTAGCCGGAATCTTTGAGGATCTGCAGGATGGTTTTGAAGGGGGCGCTATTGCCGGCGAGGTTGGAGAAATAGACGATGCTGATATTATTTTGCGGCAGTTGGATGACGAAGTTGGCGAAGCCGCAGGTGCTGCCGGAATGGAAGAGGAGATTCGGCGTGTTCAGATCGATGAACCACCCCGCGGCGTAGTAGCGGTTTGTGAGGTTTGTGATCGGGAAGCGGAGGCGTTGCAGGGTTGGCGCCAGGGGGAGCAGCGTGTTCAATTCCAATGCATTTATCCATTTATCATAGTCAGATAGGGAGGTGTAGACGCCGCCGTCGCCTTTGGTGGCGCTGGTGATGCTTTGGTCGGCGGGGTAGCCCATGGCGCGGTTCGGGGTATGGCTATCTGCAATGTATTCGGCGGAACTGTCCATGTGCAGGGGTTGGAAGATGTGTGCGCGAATGAATTCCGGGAAGGATGTTTTTGAGGCCCGTTGGACGATGAGGGCGAGGAGGCAGAAGCCCGAGTTGCTGTAGCGGAAGCGGGAGCCGGGGATAAAATAAGTACTGTCGTGAGTGCTGAGGAGGTGGAGGACGTCGGCGTCGAGAAGCTGGGTCGTTTGAGCCGGCGGGATCAGCGTTTCATAGTCGAGGATGCCCGAGGAATGCGTGAGCAGGTGGCGGATGAGAACATGGCGGCCCACGCCGGCGGGGAGTTCGGGGAGCCAGCGGCCGATGGGATCGTCGAAGTGGAGGAGTCCTTGTTTTTCCAGCAGCATGATGCCCATGGCGGTGAACTGTTTCGATACCGAGGCCATCCGGAAGTTGGTGAGCGAGTCTATTGGCGTTTTCGTATCGACGTCAGCCAGGCCGGCGGCATTGCGGTAAAGGATCTTACCGTTTTTGGTGATGGAGAGTGCAAAACCCGGTTGATTGGCGGGCTGGTTGCTGATAAAAGAATCCAGCCGGGCTTTGAGGTCCGGCTGAATATGAAGGGTGTTGACCGTAAGTAAGAGGATGAGGGCCGAGATGGTTCTCATTACCTGAAGATAATGAAATCTTATAATGCTTCTATCGAGAGCCGGGTCGTTTTTTCTTTTTTATTGAATTCGTAGACCATCATGTAGCCTTCCTTGGCGGGAAAGACCGTTACGAGGTTATTATCCGCTTTATGAGGAATGGTGCGGGCCATTTTGTTCCGGTTGATATTGTAGATCTGGATGGCCTTGCGATCATCGACGACCATATAGTCGGTGTGGGTGTCCGAGTTGGCGACGGAATAATATAGCGGGCCGTACGTGCTGAAGGATGTCCATGCAGTCGTCTTGTCGCTTTTGGTTGCCGGGACGGTGTTGGCCAGGGTGAGCTTGCCGGAGTGGTCCTGTTTGACCAGGAGTACGTCGGAGGAGTTGTAGTGATGGGTGCCTGTGGACAGGATCATGAGGGGCGGCAAGAGTAGCGGAGCCGTGAGGATCGAGGCCGAGATGGCGACCCAGCGCGGGTGGCGATGGATGCCGGCGGCGGCAAACCAGGTATTGCCAGTGTAATCCCGGAAGGAGTGTTCGAAGTTGGCGTATACACCACCGTTCTGGTAGTAGCCGTCTTTGTCGACGAAGCTTTGCGAACCGTCTGTCCAGTAGGAAAATTGCGCCTGGATATCCTTCCTCGTATGACCATTGAGCTCGATGGCGAAGAGGCCGCAATATGTCCCGTGGACGAGGGCTTTGCCATAACCATATTTATTTCCGTGGACAGGGTCGATGATGAGGCCGGAGACGTAGGGTTTCCCGGTATTGGGATCATTGTCGAAGCTCAGTACCTTCAGCGAATTCCCTTTTCTATCCCTGACCAGGAATTTGGGGTAGGAGGCCGAGTCGACGGCGTTATAGCTGAGCACCTCGTAGCCGCCTTCGTTGAATTTGTCTTTGATCTTTGCGAGCAAGGAGATCTCGGGGCCCGAGGTGAGCATTATAAAATCCGATGCATCGTCATGGACCTGGCGTTGCCACGCGAGCCGGCCGGTGGTTTTGAAGATGACCAGGTTGTTTTTGTTATCGTCGCCGTAGAAGCAGGCGAAGCCTTTGCCGGAGACGTTACGAAGCTGGATGGAATGTTTCAGATGCCCATTGCCGAAGCCCCTTCGGTTACTATTGGCGGCGAGAGTAAATTCCGGGGTGACGTTCATCGAAATGCTATTTGTGCCGATGATCTTGCCGTCGAGGCCGAGAAACTGAGCGAAGAGGGCCGTTTTGCAATTGCCCTTGTCGCGGTCCAATGCTTTATAGTTCTTATACTGCTTGCCTACGAAATTAGACTTTACATAGACGAGGCAGAGGACGTCCTGTTCGAAGGAGACGGCTTTGATGTTCAGCTTTTCCTGGCGGAAGCTGACGGCGCCGATATCATTGAGGTTTTCGTCCATGATGGCGATGCGATAGTTAAACGAGTCGGCGCTGGCTTTTTCCAGCTGGGTGAACATGAGGTAGCCGACCGGTTTACCGTCCTGCATGATGGGTTCGAACTCCTGTTCCATGTCTTCCGCGACGGCTTTAAAGACTTTTGTTTGGGCGTGGGCGACAGGGGGTACGAGGAAAAGCAAGAAAAGCAGGCGGTAGATAGGTTTCATGGATTATTTTTTTTCGAAGTTTTGAGCGAATTCACAGTACATGCTGTTGGCGTTGCCGGAAGCGAAGAGATGTGCGGCGCGGGCTTTGTTCCGGTCCGAGCTGTCGGGGTCGAGGGCGAGGGTGAAGACGAGGGTTTTGAGATCCTTTTCTTCAACGGACATGTTGCGCCAGAAGCCTTCGCCCTGCAGGATGCGGCAGGTCTGCATGAGACTTTCGCGGGGCATCTGTTCGAGCAGCGTTTGCAGGGCATAGTAGTCCCTGGAAATATATTCTTTGGGGATCACGCCGATGGCGTTGAAGCGATTGAGCATGCGGTCCGAGTAATAGAGCCCGGCGAAGATATTGCTGAGCATGAAGTCATACCAGGTATCCGTGTTGCCCCGGCCTTTGATCTGCAGGATGCGATAGAGACAGGGAGTGAGGCTGACGGATGAATATAGATTCCACAGGAGCATCTTATTAGCCTTGTCCGCGATGGCGGCGGGTATAGGCGTGAGGCGGGCGCCGGCTACCGAAAGCTTGCGTGTCCGGTTATAACGTTCGACACATTCCGGGTGCGTTTTCAGCGAGTCGGCGAGGGTGGTGGAATCCGAGAAGGCGTAAGCGCGGGTCGAGAGCCCGTGGCTGTGGCGTTGCGACCAGATCTCCTCGTAGGGAAGATGGTAGGCTGTGAAGAAGGCTGCCAGAGAGTGATGCAGCGGTTGCTGGTATTCCATATCGGCGCTGTCGAGGCGTAGGAAGAAGGAGGCTTCGAAGGGGATATTACTTTTTTTCAGCAACAGGACCGCCAGGGAATCCGCTTCGCTTTCGTGATAGCGTTGGTGGCGGTTGCGGCTGAAGGTGTAGCCTTCGAGGACTTTTTTAAGCCGGGACAAGCGTTCGTATTTCGAGTCCAGTACCGCGTTCACCGATTGCCGGTATTCATCCGAGGCGAGCCATTCCGCTTTTTGCCGCATGGCGTTCTCGACGTGATGAAGGAGGTTGTGGGACATTTCGTGTGCGATGGCCAGGGCCAGCTCTTCGCGGGATTCCGAGAAGGTGATGAGGCCGAGGTTAACGGCGAGGATATTGCCGCCGACGGCGTAGGCGTTGACGGCTGAGCTGCGGTCGATGAGCAGAAAAGGTTTTACCGGTACGAGGCTGCGGTTGGCGTCGGCTATCTGGCGGACGATCCCGTCCACATAGGAATAGACGTCCCTATCGTGCACATAGTCGTCATCGTTGATAGCGGCCAGGAAAGCGTCGGTGTGCTGGTCCCAGATCTCTTTGTATTTTCTTTGAGCGGCTTTGTCACTGAAGGCGTTGGGACAGGACCAGGACTTACGGATAGAGTCTTTGGCCCTGGCATAGAAGAAATGAGAAAGGTCCTGATAGCGATACAGGCCGTTGTCTTGTGCATCGGTGGCCATCGACCAGGATAAGAGGGCGACGAACCATAGGATTTTGGAGCTCATAGGTGGAAATATAACGGGGAAAAGGCCAGATTATTATTCCTAAAGGTATTCAGAGAGCGCACGAAAAAGGTGGCAATTTTTAGAGTATTTCCGGGCTGGTTTCGGTGTCTCAATATAGGAACTAAATCTTATCATCTAAATGTTTGCCAGTATGAAACACATGCAAAAACTTCTACACGTCCTCCCGGGCGCCGGGATGATCGCATTGGTCATCGCACTTCCTTCCTGTAAGAAAAATCTGAAAGCCGACGGCGACGGCGGCGGCGGCGTCTCCACGGTACCCAGGGCTATTGGGTGGTAACCTCGTGATCACGGCGCGGCAGCAGCCTGTCGGCGGACAGCCGTATACTTCGGGCAAGATCGAGACATCGGGGAAATTCTCTACTACATACGGACGGATCGAGGCGCGGATAGCGTTGCCGATGGTCACGGGGACATGGCCGGCTTTTTGGATGCTCGGTACGAATATCGGCACGGTAGGCTGGCCGGATTGCGGCGAGATCGATATCATGGAGCACGTGAACACGACCAATACCATACTGGGGACGATGCACTGGAATGGCGGCAGCGGGCATGTACAATACGGCAGCAGTACGACTACCACGCCGGGGAATTTTCATGTGTATGCGGTGGAGTGGAATCCGCAGGGGATCAACTGGTATGTCGACAACACTCTTTATGTAACGGGAAACATCACGAATAATATCAACAATACGGGCGCCTTTCATAATCCCTTTTATATCATTTTGAACCTGGCGATAGGCGGAACATTATCCGGTTCTACGGTGGACAACGGTTCGTTACCGACGAGCATGCTGGTGGATTATGTGCATGTGTACAATATAACGAGCAGCGCTCCGCCGGTGGGTCAGACGATCACGCTGAAGGGGAGTAACGGGCAGTATGTGACGAGTAATAACGGCGACTCGGCGATGCGTTGCGACCGGGCTACGGCGCAGGCGTGGGAGACCTTTACGGTGGGAGATGCGGGGAACGGGCTGGTCACGCTGAGAGGGAGCAACGGGCGGTATGTGACGAGCAATAACGGAGATTCGGCGATGGCCTGCAACCGGGCGACGCCGCAGGGTTGGGAGCAGTTCCGGTGGATCAACAATCCGGATGGAACGATATCTTTGCAGGGCACCAATGGGTTGTATGTGTCCAGCGAGAACGGGCAGACGTGGATGAACTGTAACCGGACGCAGGCGCAGGGCTGGGAAGAATTCAAAGTCAATCAATGATATTGCGGTTCGCTTGTTTTTTATTGCTATTAGGGACTGGCCGGTGTGTGGGCCAGGTGGGCGATCCTGTGGGGGGGCGGTTGCAGGTGGCGATATCTTCCGGATATGAGCTGGAGAGTTTTCATTGGTCGATCGCCGGTAATAGCGCCGGCCAGGACCCTAATATCTATTCTGAGCTGAGGTGGCGGGATGTGGGCGGTTTTTTTGCAAAGGCCGATATTTTGTGGGCCGTTTCGAAGCGGTGGCGGTTGATGGCTATGGGCAGCCGAACCTGGACCTGTTCCGGGAGCATGACCGATACCGATTATGGTTTGGACAACCGGAATGATGTCGTTTATCATCAGCAGTTTCCGGTGACCGGCGGATATAGCGAGGCCGGTCTGGCGGGGGTGGGGTATGTGTTCTTCGGAGCGGGGCCGTTCGAGCTTACGCCGTATGCCGGCTATAGTATCACCAAGCAATATTTTCCCGTTACCGATCCGGGCGGACCTTATTCGACCCTGAACAGCTCTTATGCGGGTAAGTGGCTGGGGCCGTTTCTGCGGTTGGAGGGTTCATGGCGGGTGGCGCGGCGGTGGCGGGTGACGGGTGCGGTCCGTTATGACCAGGTGGTGTACCGGGGTGTGGCGGACTGGAATTTGATTGCCGAGTTCCGTCATCCCGTGTCTTTCCGGCATCGGGCCGATGGGTACGGGGTGATGGGGGATGTTTCGGTGAGTTATGCCATGGGCCGGCATTGGGCGGTTTCGTTGACCGGCGATCCTTTTTATTGGGATACGGGTATGGGGATCGATGCTTTATACCTGGCGAACGGGTCGGTGTCGCAGACGCAGCTTAACCAGGTTGTGAGGAAGGGTTTTGGGGTTGGGTTGAGGACGGGGTATCATTTTTAGCCGCCTGTCTGGCCTTATTTTTTGTACGTTGTTGTTGTTTCCATTGTTCATAGAGCGGTTTTTGTTCGTCGGTCAGCAGGGCGTTGATCTGGTTGTCTGCGTCCTGTTGGATCCGGCGGCGGGTGCGGTTGTCGCTGCGTCGGAAGTCGGACGGGTGTCCGGGGCGGGATGAGGGCGGGCCGCCGGGGGAGTTTTTGCCGAGGCTGTCCATGGCGACGTCGCGGTTTATGAGGATCACCTGCAGCTGGAGGACCTGGTCCTGGGTGAGGTGGAGCTGTTTTTCGAGTCTTTTTAGTTGCTGGGCGGCGCGTTTGGCGGCCGTGATCTTCGGTTTAGCGGTGGTGCTGTCGGCGGTTTGGGCGCCCGCCGTGGAATACAGGTATAGCGTCAAAAAAATGAGCAGGAGGGATCGCATCATTTGTAGTAAATTTAGGGTGAGACGGTTTTTTAGGAGAGAGGTTTAATATTTAGCACTTTAAACTTTTGCCGGCCGGAGGCTTCCAATCGTGAAATTGTTTTCCATGAAGTGGATCATAGGCGTTGTTTTGGCAGCGATCATGGGATTTGGTGTGGCGCCAAAGCCGGCGGACCGATTCCGGGGCGACGATGAAAAAGGGAAATCGTATCGATTTCCCTGGCAACGGGCGGGATTGACGGAGCGGCAGGCGGCGGCGCATCTGCTGAGCCGGTTTACGTATGGGGCGACGCCGGGGGAGGTGGACGCCGTGGTGAAGATGGGTTTGGAGAACTGGTTTGCGCAGCAGCTGGCGGCGCAGCTTCCGGATGATTCGCTGGACCGGATATTGAGCCGGTATGATGCCTTAGCACTGAGCAACTCGGAGGTGGTGGAGACGTATCCGCGGAATGGGCAGGTGATCCGGATGGCTATCCGGGACGGGGTTGTCGATAAAGATTCCGTGAGAACGGATCGCAAGGAGTATCGGCAGGTGATCCAGAACTATATGCAGGAGAAGGGATATAAGCGGGAGCAGGAGCTTTTCCGGCAGTTCTTTTGCCAGAAGATATTGAGGGCTGCGTATACGCATAACCAGCTGAAGGAGGTGATGACCGATTTCTGGTTCAATCATTTCAATGTTTCCATAACGAAGAATGACTGTGCGGAGTTTATTCCGGCGTATGAGCGGGATGTGATCCGGCCGAATGCGTTGGGGCGGTTCAATGAATTGTTGTTGAAGACGGCGAAGTCGCCGGCGATGCTTTATTATCTCGATAATTTTACGAGTTCGGCGGCCAATAATGATGCTATGGCAGGGCGTCAGCAGGCCGGCGGAAAGGCGAGGCCGCGGGGGTTGAATGAGAATTATGCGCGGGAGGTAATGGAGCTGCATACGCTGGGTGTGGATGGCGGGTATACGCAGAAGGATGTGACGGAGGCGGCGCGGGTATTGACGGGTTGGGGCGTATATCCTTTGGGCCAGGCGGCCAGGGGACCGCAGGCTGCGAGGTTGGCACGGTTCTCGGATGAGCAGATCGCGCGAAGGGGTTTTGTGCATGAGGGAGATTTCTTTTTCAATGAGAACAGACATGATAAAGGTGCGAAGGTGGTGTTGGGGCATGTGTTCCCGGCCGGCGGCGGATATGAGGAGGGGGTCGAGCTGTTGGGATTGCTGGCGCATCATCCCAGCACGGCGCGTTTCATCTGTCACAAATTAGCGGTACGGTTCGTGAGTGACGATCCTCCCGCCACGTTGGTGGACAAGATGTCGAAGACCTTTGTCGAAAAGAACGGCGATATCCGGCAGGTATTGATCGCGATGGTGACTTCACCGGATTTTTGGAGTCCGGAGGCGTTGCGGGAGAAGACGAAGTCGCCTTTTGAGCTGGCGATCGGGGCGGTGCGTAGCCTGCATGCGACTATTTATCAGCCGATGCAGCTTTATAACTGGGTGGCGAGGATGGGAGAAAGAAAATATTATTACCAGGCGCCTACCGGTTTCCCGGATAAGGGTACCTATTGGATCAATACCGGTTCGTTGTTGAGCCGGATGAATTTTGGGTTGGCATTGGCAGCGGGGAAGATACCCGGTATCAGTGTCGACCTGCTGGCGTTGAATAACGGTCATGAGCCGGAGAGCGCCGAGGCGGCGCTGTTGACATATGGGCATATCATTTTGCCGGAGCGTAACCTGGATGCGACGGTAAAGCGGCTGACGCCGATGTTGAATGATCCGGAGTTGACGAGAAAGGTGGAGAAGGCGAGCGCGAATGCGCAGGCGGCCGATTCCACGCGAATGGATGTGCAGACGATGCAAGGCGATCAGAGCGATCCGATGCTTGCGCAGGTGGTGGGCATTATCATCGGTTCCCCCGAATATCAAAGACGATAATTATAAAATTCTAACTCATGGCATCGAGAAGAGCATTTTTGAAGAGTGGGGGCCTGGCGCTTTTTGGCGTAGGTCTGATGGGGGGCATCCCTGCTTTCATGGCGGAGGCTGCGGCGAGTGAAAAGGTTCCGAGCCTTTATAAGCGTAAAAGGGTGCTGGTATGTATCTTCCAGCGGGGCGCGATGGACGGGTTGATGGCCGTGACGCCTTTTACCGATACTTATTTGCAGGCCGCGCGACCTACGTTGTCGTTGTCGGCGGTAGCCAGCGGGAGGAAAAACCCGCTGATCGACCTGGATGGGAAGTGGGGTTTACATCCGGGGATGAAGTCTTTTGAGCCGCTTTTCCGGGATGGGCGTTTGGCTATCGTGCATGGGATCGGGAGCCCGAATAATACACGTTCTCATTTCGATGCGCAGGACTATATGGAGTCGGGTACGCCATTCAACAAGGGTACGGCCAGCGGATGGTTGAACAGGGCAGTGGGTTTGCTTGGGCATGATGCGGCGACGCCTTTTACGGCGGTAAGTCTGACCTCGGCCTTACCGCGTTCTTTTTATGGCGACAATCCCAGTGTCGCCATCAGCAATCTACAGGATTTTGCCATTCAGCTGCGGGGTAATCCGGCGGCGGCCAATACGGCGGCAAAGAGTTTCGAGGACCTGTACGATCAGGCTTCGGCGGGGTTGTTACGCGATACGGGCAAGGAAAGTTTCGAGGCCATGAAGATGTTGCAGCAGGCGGATATCCGGAATTACCGGCCGGCGGCCGGCGTCATGTATCCCAATTCGCCGCTTGGCAATTCGATGCGGCAGATCGCGCAGCTGGTCAAGATGGATGTCGGGTTGGAGGTAGCATTTACGGAGTCCAATGGCTGGGATACACATTTCAACCAGGGTACGGACAATGGGGTGTTTTCCCGCAATGTCACCGATCTGAGCAATAGCATTGCGGCGTTCTGGCGTGACCTGGATGCTTACCAGGATGACGTGACGGTGATGACGATGACCGAGTTCGGCCGGACGGTGCATCAGAATGGAACGGGGGGGACCGATCATGGCAGGGCGTCCTGTAATTTCATCCTCGGCAATCATGTAGCCGGCGGACAGGTATATGGGGTAGTGCCGGCATTGGCGACGGAGAACCTGGAAGATGGGCGGGACTTGCCTGTGACCACTGATTTCCGGAGTGTGTTCAGCGCTGTGGCGGATGCGCATTTGCGGATATCCAATGATAGGGTCCTGTTTCCCGATTGGAATGGGAAGAAAGCAGGTGTGATGAAGGGGTGAGAAATGCGGTTTTTTGTTTATATTTTGCGAAAAATATGCGGGAGCGGGTTCAGCTCATCCTCAAATTCCTCTTTTTAGTTTTTGTCATCGGCATTGTCGTGTTTTTCTGGAAGGCGTTGCCGATCATCAGCGGGTATGCGGCCAAGGTCGCCTGCTCGGGGATCTTTGTTGCCGGCCGGCAGCAGGAGCGGGTATTGCATGATGATCTGGCGTCTTTTCCGATGAACCTGGCTACCTGCACGGTGGATTTCCAGGACAGCAGCGTCACGGCTTCCGTATTGGGGCTGGCCAGGCGGAAGGCGATCTACCGGTGGAGGCTAGGGGCGACGTTGATCAATGGGATCGATGAGGAGACGTTGCGCGAGCAGCATATCGTACGGCCGGTGGCGCCACGTATCGATCCGGATACGATAGACTGGCCCCAGGGAGACAGGTTGCGGCCGTCTACGATCTCAGGTATGTCGCCGGCGAGGTGTTGCGAGGTTAGCCAGCAGGTCGGGTCGCGAAAGTTGGAGGCGGCGATCGGCAAGGCGTTTGGCGAGGGAGGTGAACGGAATACCGGGACGAGGGCTGTTGTCGTCGTCTGGCATGGGCAGCTCGCAGGCGAACGATATGCGGATGGGTTTGACCGGCATACCCGTTTGGCCGGTTGGTCGATGACGAAGAGTATCGTCAATGCGCTTGCGGGCATACTGGCGGGGAAGGGGAAGCTGGATACGGGGGCGCCGGCGCCGATACCGGACTGGCGGCGGGATGGCAGGCGGCAGATCAGGATAGCCGATCTGATGCATATGAACAGCGGGCTGCGGTGGTGGGAGTTTTATGGTGGGCCGAGTGACGCTACCGATATGCTTTTCAAGGAAGCCAATATGGGTGAGTATGCGATCAAAAGCGGGTTGAAGCACCCCCCGGGGCAGGTATTCAACTATTCCAGCGGGACGGCGAATATTTTGTCGGTGATCCTCCGGAAGACGGTGGGGGATGAGTATTATTACCGATTTCCATACGAGCAGCTTTTTGAGAAGATCGGCATGTACAGTGCGCTGCTCGAGCCGGATGCTTCGGGTACGTTCGTGGGATCATCCTATTGTTATGCAACAGCGAGGGATTGGGCGCGGTTCGGGTTATTGTATTTGCATGACGGAATGTGGAATGGGCAGCGGATCCTGCCCGAGGGCTGGGTAGGATGGACGACGACGGGAGGCTTTTATGGAGCGTTGTGGTGGTTGAACAAAGAAGAAAATGGCCATCGCCGGCATCCCGGGTTACCGGCGGATTGTTTTGCGTGTGAGGGGTTCGAGGGCCAATATGTCTGGGTAGTCCCATCCATGGACCTGGTGGTGGTGAGGTTGGCGATGGAGCATGGGCGGCGGCTGAGGCCCGACATTTTTTTGCCGGGGGTGATCAGGGCGTTGGGCCATTAACAAAAACCGACCAGGACAGCAACCGAATGACTTCAGCGTATCCCAGCCGGCATGGGTCGGGGTAAAATTTCTTTAGCGGAAGGTAGGTGTTTTTTTGACACTGCCAAGAAGCTTAACGATTGAGCTCATCGAGGCGGATGCGGCGACCCTCTTTGGCCGAGAGCGAAGCGGCTTCGAGGATACGGACGACGACCAGGTTGTTCGATAATGAAGAGAGGTCGTTTTGGGGGTTGATCCTGCCGCTGAGGACATCGGCGAGGTAGGAGATATTATCCCGATAAGCGGCGGGATGGACGGGGATGCTGTCATAGCTTTTGTTTGTCCGCTGGAGCAGCACCTTGTCGTTTAGCGCGTGAAGGTAGCCCGTGACGCCGAACACTTCCCAGTCTTTAATGCTAAAGGGCCAGTTCCAGGAGGCTTCGATGATGCCGGTGGCGTCGGGATATTCCAGGAGGATGGTAGCGTCGTCGTCTACTTTTGGATAGATGGCGGGTTTGATGTGATGCGTGATAGCCGAGACAGAGATGGGAGCTTTTCCTTTCATGAGCCAGGTCATGAGGTTGGCGCCATAGCAGCCGAAGTCACGGATAGCGCCGCCGCCGTTCTTAACCGGGTCGGTAAGCCAGTTGAGGAAGTCCGGGCTGCAACCGATCTCTTTGGGGCCCTGGTGGCCATCGTGAGCGATCATTTTGCGTGGAGCGCCGATGGCGTTGTCGTTGACCATTTCAAAGATCTCCTGATTGGTATCGTACCAGGTGGTTTCATAGTTGGTGAGGACCTGGATATGGTATTGCCGTGCAAGCGCGGCGATGCGGTCAGCGTCTTTGACGGTGGTGGCGAGGGGCTTTTCCACCATGACGGAGATGCCTTTGGGGGCGCAGATCTCTACGACGCCGAGGTGTTCGGAGATGGCGTTGTAGGCGAGGACGGCATCCGGATGGGTATGCGCAATGAGGGAGGGCAGGTCTTTATAGAAGAGAGAATCGGGTAACTGATAGGAACGTTTGTAGCGGGCGATGAGCTGCGGGTCCGATTCGGCGATACCGGCGATGATCACCTGGCCGTTCCTGAACTGGTGCATGATGTTATGCACGTGATCGTGGGTGAGTCCGGCGACGCCGACCCGTAGAATTTTTTGCCCTTGTACGGCGGGGACAAAGAAGATAGCGAGCAGATTGAGAATCAAGAGTTTAACAAATACTTTGCAATACATGGGAAATATAATTAATCTTGGCTGCAATCTTGTATTCTAAATAGTAGTCAAATGTAGTATTCGTTCATTAATAATCTACTATATGAAAAAGACCACACTGATACTCACTTTATTTTTAGCCTTCGGGTTTGGCGCGAGTAAGGTGAATGCACAAATCGACGTAGGCGTTTCGGTGGATATTGCACCGCCTGCTATTCCTGAATATACGCAGCCGCCCTGTCCGGTGGACGGATGGATCTGGATCCCTGGTTATTGGGCATGGGATGACGAAGAAGGGTATTATTGGGTGCCCGGTTATTGGGATGCGCCACCCGAGGTAGGATTTTTATGGACGCCAGGTTATTGGGGTTGGGCGAGCGGGGCGTATCTCTGGCATGCCGGTTATTGGGGTCCGCATATAGGTTTTTATGGCGGGGTCAATTATGGTTGTGGTTATTACGGTAACGGGTATGTAGGAGGCGAATGGTATGGCGGGCATTTCCGTTACAATACGGCGGTGTCGCGAGTCAATACCAGGGTGATCCACAATACGTATATAAACAGGACCGTGATCCATAATACGTATGCAAACAGGACGAGCTTCAATGGTGGTCCTCATGGGATACAGGCAAGGCCTTCTGCGGCGCAGGAAGCGGCGATGCACGATCGGCGGATGGCCGCTACGTCCCTGCAGACGGAGCATCAGCGGGCTGCGCGTCAGGACCGGGGGGCATTTGTCAATGTAAACCATGGGCGGCCTGCGAGGCCGGCGATGGAGAGACCGATGAATCATCCGGCGGCTACGGAGAACCGGAATCCGGCGGTGGGCAGGCCGATGAATCGTCCGAACAATGCGCCAATGAATCATCCGAACAATGCACCGGTCAATCGGCCAAGAAATGCGCCGATGAATCGTCCGCAGCCGCAGGTACATGCTCAGCCGCAGATGCATACGCAGCCGCATGCACAGCCGCAGGTTCGTCCGATGCGTCAGCCGAGGCCGCAGGTTAATCATCCGGCGCCGGTACAACGTCCTGTGCAGCGTCCGGTGCAACCGATGGCACATCCCGCACCACATGGCGCGCCGGCTCCGCGTCCGGCGCCTGCGCCACACCCGATGCCGCATCCTGCGCCGCCGCATGGGGGTGGTGGCGGGGAGCATCATCACAGATAAAGGAGAAATAAATAGTGATAGGGGCCGGTCCATTGGGGCCGGCTTCGTATTTTTATCATCATGAAGAATTATTTGACGGTGGCGATCCTGCTTTTGGTTTTGCGAGCAGGGGCACAGCCGCAGACGTATCCGAGCTCTTTTACGGTGGCACAGGACGGGACAGGAAATTTCCGGACGATACAGGAGGCGGTCAATGCAGTGCGAGATCTCAGTCAGCAACGGGTGACCATCTATATCCGCAATGGCGTATATCATGAAAAGCTGGTGATCCCCTCCTGGAAGACGATGATCGCGTTGGTGGGGCAGAGCCGTGACAGTACGATCATCACTTATGACGATTATTCCGGCAAGCCGGCGCCGGGAGGCAGAGATGCTTTTGGCAAGGAGAAGATGACGACGTATACATCCTATACCGTGTTGGTGCAGGGGGATGATTTTTCCGCGGAGAATTTGACGATAAGGAATACGGCGGGCCGGGTGGGACAGGCGGTGGCTTTGCATGTAGAGGGTGACAGGTGTGTGATCCGCAATTGCAATCTGCTCGGCAACCAGGATACGTTGTATGCGGGGACGGAGGGGAGCCGGCAATTGTATAAGAATTGTTTTATCGAGGGAACGACGGATTTTATTTTTGGCGAGGCGACGGTGGTATTCGACAGTTGTGTCATGAAGAGCCTGATCAATTCCTATATCACGGCTGCGGCTACCAGGCCGGGGCATGCGTTCGGGTTTGTTTTTTTAGATTGCCGGCTGATTGCCGATACGGGGGTGAAGCATGTTTTATTGGGTCGGCCGTGGAGGCCTTATGCGCATGTGGTATATATCCGGACGGAGATGGGGGCGCAGATCGCGCCGGTGGGGTGGGATAACTGGCGTAATCCCGAGAATGAGAAGACGGCGTATTATGCCGAGTATGACAGCAGGGGGCCGGGGGCGGCGCCGGGCAAGCGGGCCGGTTGGTCGAGGCAGTTGACGGCGAAGGAGGCGAGGAAGTATACGGTGGAGAATGTGTTGGGAGAATGGGTGAAGAAGGATTATCTTTGAGTTAAGACTCCGGTTGGGAGCTGACTGCTTTAACGATTTTTTGCAACTTGCGAGCCATATGGAAAATAACCACTCCATGTCTCTTTCTGCCAAACTACCTGCAATAAAAGAAGGTGATCATTGTGCCTTCATGGAAGTGTATGAACAGTTGCATGTAAAGATTTTCCGGTTCTTTCTTAAAAGAAATTTATTACAAGACACGGCCAAAGACCTTACTCAGCAATGTTTTATACGCCTTTGGCAGTTCAGACACACCCTCTCTTATGCCCATCCTCTC
>DASZOW010000361.1:0-5383 GCA_035550615.1 Puia sp. | reverse complement strand
TCTCGGCAACCTCCATGTGGAGGGTCTAACCAAGGCCCAACTGAAAGCGCTGCTCGATTCAAAACTCAAGGATACGCTTCTCCGTAACCCCTACTATACGATACGTTTCCTGAACTATAAGTTCACCTTGCTCGGCGAGGTACAACATCCGGGCGTATTCAATATCCCCGGGGAACACATCTCCATTTTCGACGCGCTGGGTCTGGCCGGCGATATTACCTTTTATGGCCGGCGCGATAACGTCCTGATCATCCGCGACTCGTCCGGTGTGCGTCAATACGCCCGCCTCAACCTGCTTAAGCCGGATGTCATGTTGTCCCCCTTCTACAATTTGCAGCAGAACGACCTGGTTATCGTAGAACCAAGCAGAAAGAAAGCCGTTGCAAGCGACCAGGTAACGACACGAAACATTACGGTGGCGGCGACGGTCGTATCCACTCTCGCAATTCTTTACAGCATATTCAAATAGAGAGCCTGACCTATGTCATCAACCAATCAAGATACAAAAGACAGCTTCAGGACCCCTGGCAATAAACTTATCGTGAGCAATAAGGAGTTCATTCTCAAATATCTTCATTATTTGCCGTTGGTGCTGGCCTGCGCCGTTCTTTTCCTGTTGGCGGCATGGATCAAGATCCGTTATACCACCGAGGTGTTCAGGGTCCAATCCTCCTTGCTGATCAAAAACGAGTCGCAGGAATCGGGCGGCGGTTCGGGTCAGGACGCCCAGCGGTTCCAGGAGCTTTTCCTGAATCCGGGACAGGCAAACCTCAACAACGAGGTGACCATCCTCAGGTCTACGCCTGTCCTCCGAAGAGTGGCGCTGGATCTCGATTTGCAGACGCGGTATTACAATAAAGGCAATGTAAAATCAGGTCTGCTATACGGCAATACGCCGTTTATTTTCGAAGGAATTGCGCTCAACGACTCCACCAAACCGCTTAGCTATAGCGTCACCGTTTTGCCGACCGGGGATAAGTTTATGCTGGGCGCGGATAAGACGTCTTACAATTTCGGTGAGATCGTCGAAAAAGGGGGCAATCGCTTCATGCTCGTTCGTAATCCGGTTATTTCGTTTCGGGGTTTCGGAAGCATGGAATTCGAGGTCTTATGGGAGCCATTGGAGGATGCCGCCGAGGATCTTATCCGTGGCCTTAAAGTATACCAGGAAGACGACCGTTCTACCATTCTCACATTAACCTTTGAATCGGAGAACCCGACGTTCGGAAAGGACGTGCTCAATACGCTGATGTCCGTATATGACACGTTGGTGGTCGAAGATAAAAAGCGTATTGCCAATAATACACTGCGGTTTATCAATGACCGTCTGGCCGAACTCAGCGATACGCTCCAGCGTGTGCAGGGCGGTCTGGAGAATTTTATGGTCAGGCACCACCTTTTCGACGTCGAGAACCAGAGTAAGTCATATCTCGAAAAGATGGGGGAAAGCAATAGCCAGATCAAAGAACTTCAGGTGAAGCAGGGCATCGTGGATTTTATGCTGGAATACGTCTCCAACAAAAAGAACCAGTACGAGCTCGTGCCAACAATATTAGGCATCGAAGAGCCGGCATTCATGAACCTGGTGAACGAATACAACCATCTTCAGCTCCAGCGGGAGAACAACCTCAAGACCACAGCTCCCAACAATCCGCTGATCGTGGGAATGGACAACAGCCTGGACAAGATCCGTAAAGATATCGTGCAAGCTTTGCTGAACGTCAAACATGCATACGGTATCGCTACGAACAACATCGAAAAAGGGCAAACCGAGCTACAGACACAGATCACCTCCCTGCCCGGCAGCTCGATCCAATCCTTGAATATTACGCGACGGCAAAAGATCCTGGATGATCTCTATTCCCTGCTGCTGCAAAAAAAGCTGGAAATCTCGCTTTCCTCGGCCTCCACGATCTCGAATTCCCGGGTAGTAGAACCGGCGATCGGACCCGGTAAAATGATCCTGCCGGAAAGACAAAAAACCTATTCGTTATATTTCCTTCTGGGTCTCATTGTACCCATAGGCATTATCATGCTGCGGGAGATGCTTAAGGATAAGGTCAGCGGCAGGACCGACCTGGAAAAGAACACCACCGCGCCGATTGTCGGCGAGATCGGTCATTCCGAAGCTGAAAACTCACTGGTCGTCACCAGCAACAGCCGGCGCCTTATTTCAGAACAGTTCCGGATCGTCCGCTCGAACTTGCAATATATGATCGGGAAGATCGACAGACCGGTCATTATGGTCACCTCCTCGTATAGTGGCGAAGGGAAATCTTTTATAAGCACCAATATCGGCGCCGTAATGGCGTTATCGGGAAAGAAAACGGTGATCATGGAATTCGATATCCGCAAACCGAAGATACTTGCGGGACTCGATCTGAAGCGGAAGATGGGTATCACCAACTTTATCATCGGAAAGGCAGGGTTTAACGACTTGCTTGTAAAAGTAGATGGCGTCGATGACCTGTATGTGATACCCTGCGGTCCTATACCGCCCAACCCGGCCGAGCTGCTGCTGGACAAAAGGCTGGATATCCTGATGGAAGAAGTAAGGAATCATTTCGAGGTTATCATCATGGACACGGCGCCCATAGGATTGGTAAGCGATGCCACCAACCTTGCCCGTTATGCAGATTGCACGATTTTTATCGTGCGGGACGGCTATACATTACGCAAACAACTGGCAATGGTCGAAGAACTGTACGTCAGTAAGAAGCTTCCCGCGCTTAACCTCCTGTTGAACGACGCTCAGATGGCCGGTGGATATTATGGCGGGTACTACGGCGGTTACTATGGCGCCGGATACAGGCAGAGCAAGAGGTATGGCTATGGATCGGGATCCGGATATTTTGACGATGACAAAACCAATAAAGGGTTCTTCAAACGCATTTTCTTTTTTTGGAAAAGTCTTTTTTAATAAACCCAATGGCTGAATCAACCCTATCTGCCGACGTATTGATTATCGAAGCCGGTCGATCCGAAAAGAACTATTGGCATGATCTATGGCGATACCGCGAATTGTTTTATATTCTGAGTTGGCGGGATATCAAGGTCCGGTATAAGCAAACCGCGATCGGCGCGGGATGGAGCGTCATCCGTCCCCTGCTGACCATGATCATCTTCACGGTGGTCTTCAACCGCATTGCTCACATGACGAAGCCGGGGCAGGCTCCATACGCGATCATGGTGTATGCCGCTATGCTTCCGTGGCAATTTTTTTCTACTGCGGTAGGCGAGGCCAGCAATAGCCTTATCGGGAATACAAATCTGATAACCAAGGTCTATTTTCCGCGCATGATCATTCCCGCCAGTGCAGTCATCGTCAGCCTCGTGGATTTCGGCGTCTCCTTTCTCTTGATGATCGGACTGCTGGCCTGGTACCATACCATGCCGCCGGTGCAGATCCTGATGCTGCCCCTGTTCGTGGTCATGGCCTTCCTTGCATCGTTCGGCATTAGTCTTTATATCACGGCGCTCAATGTGAAATATCGCGATTTCAGGTATATCATCCCTTTTATAGTTCAATTCGGACTGTACGTATCTCCCGTAGGATATAGCAGTTCGAGGGTGCCCGAACAATGGCGTGTGCTTTACTCTCTTAACCCGATGGTAGGCGTCATCGACGGCTTCAGGTGGTGTATACTGGGCGAGGAAAAAATATTCTGGCCAGGCTTCATTGCTTCCTGCGTCGTCATCGTTTTCTTCGGTTTCATCGGCGTCCGCTATTTCCGCCGTACAGAAAAGACCTTTGCCGATAATATATAATATCTCATGACCCTCCCTGCAATTAAAGTCCAAGGATTATCCAAAAAGTTTATCATCTCGCATGAGACCAAAGAGCGATATACCTCCCTCCGGGATGTCATCGCCAAACGCGCCCGCAGCCTGCTTAAGCGGGGAAGAAAAGAGCACCAGGTCCAAAAAGAAGAATTCTATGCGCTCAGGGATGTGAGCTTCGATGTTCAACCGGGCGACAGGATTGGCATCATCGGCCGTAACGGAGCGGGCAAAAGCACGTTGCTCAAGATCCTCAGCCGTATTACCGAGCCTACTTCGGGGCGCGTTTCCATTCATGGCCGGGTGGCTTCGCTGCTGGAAGTCGGTACAGGGTTTCATCCCGAACTCACCGGGCGGGAGAATATCTTCCTCAACGGCGCCATTCTGGGTATGTCGAGGACGGAGATCAAAAGGAAATTCGATGAGATGGTAGCCTTTGCGGAGATAGAACGTTTTCTCGATACACCGGTAAAACGATACAGCAGTGGTATGTATGTCCGCCTGGCTTTCTCCGTGGCCGCGCATCTGGAACCCGAGATCCTGATCGTCGATGAAGTACTGGCCGTCGGTGATGCACAGTTCCAGAAAAAATGCCTCGGAAAAATGCAGGACGTCAGCAAGGACGGCGGCAGGACCGTGATCTTCGTGAGCCATAACATGACCGCCATCCAGTCCCTTTGCAATAAAGGACTTTTTATGAACCGGGGCCAGCTTGTTCTGGACGGGGACATCGATGCCTGCATAAAGGAATACCTCGAGAACGGCGTCCGGACGTCGACCCGTTATCAGCCGGAGCCGCAGGCCGGCAAACAGCCAGGCGACGTAGAGATCGAATTTGCGGAGCTATATAAGAATCGGCTGGGAACGCCTGCCGAGCTCGTCATGCTGAACGACAAGCTCCTGTTCCATATCCGTTACAAGCTAAATAAGCCTTGCGAACTGAATCTCAGCCTGGTCCTCTGGACACAGAAAGGCGATTGTGTGTTCAATGTTTGTTCCGAAGCAAAAGCTTATGACAAAGGCGCTTTTGAAAGCACGTTGGTGATACCTGCCGATTTCCTCAACGATGAAATGTACATCATCGAGCTGATGTTCGTCGAAGATACGACCAGGGTCATCCACCGGATACCCGAGATGATCGTCTTTGAAATGCATGAACCGCCGCGGAATGCCAACTACTATGAGAAATGGATGGGAGTTACACGGCCAAAACTGGATTTTAAGATAGCCGAGATATAGCAGATGAAAATACACGTCCGATGATCAACGTAACAAAACCCTTTCTCCCTCCTATCGAAGAATACCAACGCCTGCTGGAAGGGATATGGACCAGGAACTGGCTCACGAACAACGGCCCCCTGGTAAACAGCCTGGAGCTCAAATTGAAGGAATACCTCGATATTCCGCACTTGCTTTTCGTTACCAACGGTACGATCGCCCTGCAGATCGCCATCAAGGCGCTCGATCTCAGGGGAGAGATCATCACCACTCCCTTTAGTTATGTAGCCACCACCAGCAGCATCGTATGGGAAGGCTGTACCCCTGTTTTCGTAGACATCGAGCCGGATACCCTCAATATCGATCCTGCGAAAATAGAAGAGGC